>JBJOLD010000251.1:0-3831 GCA_046045765.1 Pseudomonadota bacterium
TTCCGATAGGGCGGTCTCCAACGAGGTTTCGCCGCCCAGTGAGGGCAGGTCGTCATTCATCCAGCTGATGGGGTTAATCCCAATACGTACATTCCAGGTCATAACGTGTCCTTTGTCTTTAAAGAATTTGTGATTGTTTTGCAGCGGTGTAGCGGGCATGCGCCTCGTTCACTTCGGAGCGCTCGGATACTTCGGGAATCGCCACCTCCCACCAGCAACCACCGTCGTCCGTGGTGCGGGTGTGGGTGGTGTCGATGACCAGCACCTGGGTTTTGGTAGCGGCGCGCGCGGTCACCATGGCGGCTTTCAGCTCGGCCACATTGGCTACATGCACCGCATCGGCGCCCATGCTGCGGGCGTGCATCGCAAAGTCAATCTGACTGGGGTTGCCGCCTTCAGGAATGCAATCGTCCAGCATGTTGTTAAAGCGTGGGCTGCCCGATGCCAGTTGCAGGCGCTGAATGCATCCATAGCCGCGGTTGTCTAGTACTACGATGATGAGCTTTTTGCCCAGCATGACCGAAGTCGCAATTTCCGAATTCATCATCATGTAAGAGCCATCGCCCACCATGACGATGACTTCCTGGTCTGGTCGAGCCATCTTCACCCCCAGGCCTCCTGCAATCTCGTAGCCCATGCACGAGTAACCGTATTCCATATGGTAATTGCCGGGCTTGCTTGCCCGCCACAGCTTGTGCAGCTCGGCGGGCAGGGTGCCTGCGGCGCAGATGGCAACGTCATGAATGCCGCTGTTCAGTGGTGCGGTGGCAGAGTCACGCACTGCGCCAATGACTTCAGCATCGTAGGGCAGCGTTGTGGTGGGTACTGCGGTGGTGAGTTCAGTCACGCGCTGAACCCAGCGCTGTGCCAGTTCGCGTGCGTGGGTTGTCCAAATAGCATCCGCCGACCAGCCTTGCAAGGCCGAATGCAGCTGCTCCAGGCCCACACGTGCGTCTGCCACCAGAGCCGTGCCGTGTTGCTTGTCCGCGTCAAAACTTTGCACGTTCAAACTGAGGATGCGTGCCTTGGCAAACAGGCTGTGCGATCCGGTGGTGAAGTCTTGCAGGCGTGTGCCCACGGCAAACACCAAGTCGGCGTTGGCGGCTGCCTCGTTGGCGGCGGGGGAGCCGGTCACCCCCACTGCGCCGAGGTTTAGCGGGTGGTCCCAAGCCAGGCTGCTCTTGCCCGCTTGCGACTCCACCACAGGAATGCCGTGTGCTTCCGCAAAGCTTCGCAGTGCGTCCCACGCCTGGCTGTACAACACACCGCCACCAGCCACGATCACCGGCTGCTTGGCCGCGCGCAACAATGCAGTGGCGCGGGCCAGCTCGCCCGCGTCGGGTGCGGGGCGGCGAATGCGAATCAGCGCGGGCTCCAGGAAGCTGTTGGGGCAATCGAACGCAAACGTCTGCACATCTTGCGGCAGCGCCAAACACACCGGGCCGCAATTTGCGGGGTCAGTCATCACCTGAATCGCCCGAGGAAGTGCGGTGAGAATTTGCTGTGGTGCGGTGATGCGGTCAAAGTAACGCGTCACGGGCCGGAAGGCATCGTTCACGCTCAAGTCGCCTTGCGAGAAATCTTCCAGCTGCTGCAGCACCGGATCGGGCGCACGCGAGGTGAAAGTGTCCCCGGGCAACAGCAGCACGGGCAAGCGGTTCACATGCGCCAGCGCGGCTGCGGTCAGCAGGTTGGTGGCGCCCGGCCCGATGGAGGTGGTGACCGCCATCATGCGCTGGCGGAAATGGGCCTTGCTGTAGGCGATGGCCGCATGGGCCATGGCCTGTTCGTTGTGCGCACGGTAGGTTGGTAGCGCTGCGCGGCTGGCCCACAGAGCTTCGCCCAAGCCCGCCACATTGCCATGCCCGAAGATGGAAAACACGCCGCCGCAGTACGGAACGATGCTGCCGTCGGCTTGTTCAATGCGCAGCGCGGCCAGATGACGCACCAGCGCCTGGGTGGCGGTAAGTCGGGTGGTTTTCATACGACCTTCCTTGCTGGTGTTGCGCCATGGCGCTTTCTCCAAGCTTCCACCAGTGTGGCGAAATTCTCTGCCACTTCTGCAATGAATGCGGCATCGTCAATTTGCTTGGCCAGCCAGCGCTGCGAGGCACTTACCCATAAGCTGCGCCCGACCATAAAGCCTTTGACCAGCGGATTGGTAGCCTGCGCAAAACTGTCCGCCAGCACTTGCAGAGGCTGGTTCAGGCCCAGAATCACTGCGCCCCGGCAATACGGGTCACGCTCTTGCACCAGTGCATTCAGCGCAGTCCAGCCGTCGGCTTGCATGGGCGCTAGCTTCCACCACTCGGGTTTCACGCCGATGTTGTAGAAGCGTTTTACGGCGCGCAATACCGCAGCGTCTTGGGTGCCTGTGGGGGTCATGCTGGGCGGGCAAATAATTTCCAATAGCAGCTCATTGCCGCTTTGGCGCGTGGCTTCCCATAGTTCCAGCACGGTTTGCTCTTGTTCCAGGCGCAGTTGGTAGGCATCATCCGGGTGGTAGTGCACCAGGCATTTCACCACTTGCTCGGTAGGCCAATGGGTAAGCGCACTGCCAATAGAGCGGGTGCCATCAAACCGCAGCGGGCGGGAGCCGGGCAGCTCCACCGGACGACCCACCCACCAGCCGCGACCCGTGGCGCTGGCCAAGGCGTCAGCGCCATAGTTGCCGCCGTCAATTAGCACACCGGTTTGGCCTTTCAGGTGGTGACTTATTTCTACTTGTTCTGCGGCTTTAACCAACAGGCTTTTCAGGGCGGGTATGCGCGACTCGTCGGCACCCGCTTCGCGTGCCAAGTCAAAAAACTGGCTGCGGTGGTCAAACGCCATTACGCACAGCTCGCTCCAAACGGGGCGCGCAGGGGTTACCCGGTGCAAATGGGTGAGTTGCTGGTCCGCATCTACCTTCGGGTTGCGGCTGCCGCTAAACCAGTGGGCCAATTCGGCTGGAGTGGGCATGGCCGCAGAACACGCGTGGCGCGACACCACAATGGCGCCGCAGGCGTTGGCAACTTGGGTAGATTCGGCCCAGTCTTTGCCCTGCAGCAGGCTGGCCATCAGGCCGGACAAAAAGGCATCGCCTGCGCCCAGCACGTTGAGCACTTCTACGCGCTCGCCTTGGTAGGTGGTAGCGTCATCGATGTCATCAGGAATAGCGCCTTCAATCACGCAGCAGCCCAGTGCGCCGCGCTTGACTACCAGTGTGGCGCTGCTCACGGCCCGCACTGCACGCAAACTGGCCACGATATCGTTGGCCACACCACCGGCAATGAAGAACTCCTCTTCTGTCCCTACCAGCAAGTCAAATTCGGGCAGAAGTTCCTGCAGTTGTTGAGTGACTTTGGTATCGGCAACGTAGCGATTCTCACCTGCGCCGCGGGCTGTTAGGCCCCACAGAACCGGGCGATAGTCAATGTCCAGCACCCGCACCACGCCGTGCGTTTTGGCATGGCGCAAAGCGGTTTGTGCGGCCTTGCGGGTGACGGGGGTGGACAGGTGGGTGCCAGTAATAGCCAATGCCCGGCACTGGGCGATAAAGTTGCCGTCAATCAGATCAGCATCCAGCGCCATGTCAGCACAGTTTTCGCGAACAAACAGCAGCGGGAAAGTGTCACGGTCCTTGATGCCCAGCAGCACCAGCCCGGTTAAACGTTCGGGGTCGATTTGTACCTGGCTAGTGTCGCAGCCCTCCAGTTCCAGGGTTTGCAGCAAGAAGCGCCCCATGTGCTCGTTGCCCACACGCGAGACCATGGCACTTTTCAGCCCCAGCCGTGCCACACCGAAGGCCAGGTTGGCCGAGCTGCCGCCCAGGTATTTGGCGACGCTGCG
>JBJOLD010000341.1:0-5320 GCA_046045765.1 Pseudomonadota bacterium
ATCAGCCACAGGCAGTTTGAGCTGCATCTCGGTGAACTTGCTATATGTAGTGGACAGCATCAAAAAAATCAGCACGACCAACAACACATCAATAAACGGGATCAAATTGATCTCGGGCTCGTCTTTGGTTCGCGGGCGAAAGTTCATGGCAAGCCTATTTGCGCAGCGCTTTGAGGTGTCGCACCAAATGTTCTGCAGAAAGCTCCAGCGTCAGCAAGTAGCCATCTATCCGACCACGAAAATAGCGCCAAAAGATCAGGGAGGGAATGGCCACAATCAATCCGAAGGCGGTGTTGTACAGCGCAATCGAGATGCCGTGCGCCAATTGCGCTGGGTTTCCACCCGTAGTGCCGCCTGGGGCCTGCGATCCAAAAATCTCGATCATGCCCACCACGGTGCCAAATAGCCCCATCAGAGGTGCTGCCGATGCAATGGTCGCCAGAGCACTCAGGTTTTGCTCGAGACTCTGCGCTACCAAGCGGCCTGCGCCTTCTAGGTGCGCGCGCAAATCGTCGTCGCTGCAACGCGGGTCGGCATTCAGGGCGCGCAGACCACTGGCCAATACTTTGCCCAACGCCGAGCTGCGCTCCAACTGTGACACTGCATCAGGGCCGGGTAGGCTGGTACGGGTTACGCTTAGCACCTCCTCAAGCAAGCGGTCTGGTGCTACTTTGGAGGGTTTCAGGCTGATAAATCTTTCGATGATGATGGCCAAGGCCAAAACCGAGCATGCAATCAATGGCCAAATAGGCCAACCAGCGGCTTGTATGATGGAAAACACATGAACTCCGTGCAGAACTAAAGCTGTCCAATTATGGACTAGGGCCGATGGCTGTTACCGCACAGTTTTTGTGGATAACTTTGTGTAAAACTCGAGTTGGACTATGCCTCAAGCCACGCCAGGCTACGCATTTGACAAAATGACGAAAAAACAAGCAGCTAAAACTCCAATGAAATCAATCGATTGCAGCGCAGCGCAGCGCTTAGCAGCCTTCGCGTCCAACAACCTATTCAACAATTTGCCTGTGGGCAACCTTGAACGTGTTGGGTGCGCGATGCGATCGACAAGTCTGTATGTTTGAGACGGTATCTACGACTGTTTCGCGTATTTGGGCTGTTGGCGCCTTGTGTCGCGCGGTAGGCGACGCGTTGGATGCACGGTTCAACCCAGTTTCTGTGGTGGGTGAAATCAATAGCTTTACCAAAGCGGCCAGTGGGCATTGCTATTTCACCCTGAAAGATGAAACTGGGCAGATGCGCTGTGCCATGTTCAGGAGGGCGGCCAGTGCGTTGACTTTTATGCCACGCGATGGTGAGCGCGTTGAGGTGCGCGGGCGATTGGGTGTGTACGAGCCCCGTGGCGAGTTGCAGCTGGTGGTTGAATCGCTTAGCAAAGCCGGGCAGGGCACTTTGTTTGAGCAGTTTTTGTTGCTCAAAGCCAGACTCGAAGCGCAAGGACTATTCGACACTGAACGTAAACGCCATATTGCTGTCATGCCCCGCGCTATAGGGGTGGTTACTTCGTTGGGAGCTGCGGCTTTGCATGACGTGGTGACGGCGCTGCAACGCCGCGTACCCCACATACCGGTTGTCATTGCACCGGCTTCAGTGCAAGGGGCAGGCGCTGCAGCCGAACTGGTACAGGCGCTGGAATCGCTTTACAGACTGGCGAACGGAGATGCCAGCACGTCCGCGATCGACACCATTTTGGTCGTGCGCGGCGGTGGGTCTATGGATGATCTTTGGGCTTTCAATGATGAGCAATTAGCCTATTCGATTGCCCGCAGCCCAGTGCCCGTTATCAGCGGTGTGGGGCATGAAACCGACTTCACCATTGTCGATTTTGTGGCAGATTTGCGCGCCCCCACGCCCACCGCAGCGGCTGAACTGGCAGCTTCACCGGCGCAGTTGTTTTTAGACTTTTTAGACCGGGCTCACGGGCGTTTGGAACATGCTGCTTCACGCCACGTGGATCGGCAGAGTCAACGCCTGGACGCCGCTGCCGCACGCGTTGGCCGTCCGTCAGCCGTGGCTCATAGGCATCGGCTTGAGCTGACATCGGTTGGGCAAGCACTTGGCCATGCTGTTCGGGTGGCACAGACGCGACGCCAAACGCAGATCACACAGCACTCACAAACTCTGCCCAGGGCGATGGCATCAGCATTACAAAGCACACAGCGGCGGCTAAGCGATATGGAATTACGCTTGGCTTCTTTGAATCCTGCCCGTGTATTACACCGGGGATTTGCCTGGATTACTGATGAGCGCGGCATGCCAGTCACCCGTGTCAACCACGCCATTGCCGGTCATAAAGTCACAGCGACTTTGGTAGACGGTTCGGTTGATATGACCGTTCAAGGGTAGTGCCCCAATTTAGTTTCTACAATTCACTCCTGTCTCAACATCACCTAGAGGATTTCATGGAACATACCCTGCCTGCACTGCCTTATGCCATTGACGCACTGGCTCCCAATTACTCTCAGGAAACCTTGGAGTTTCATCACGGTAAGCACCACAACGCTTATGTGGTCAACCTGAACAATTTGCAAAAAGGCACTGAGTTTGAGAGCATGTCGCTCGAAGAGATCATCAAGAAATCCAGCGGTGGTGTGTACAACAACTCTGCACAAATTTGGAATCACACCTTCTTCTGGAATTGCATGAAACCCGCAGGTGGCGGCGAGCCCACTGGCGCTCTGGCCGCCGCTATCAACGCCAAGTGGGGCACTTACGCAGCCTTTAAAGAAGCGTTTGTAAAGTCCGCCGTGGGTAATTTTGGTTCCGGCTGGACATGGTTGGTCAAGAAGCCTGATGGCTCGGTAGACATCGTCAACACGGGCGCGGCCGGTACCCCACTCACTACCGCCGACAAGGCCTTGCTAACTGTGGACGTGTGGGAACACGCCTACTACATCGACTATCGTAATATGCGTCCGAAGTTCGTGGAAACGTTCTTGGACAAGCTTGTCAACTGGAGTTTTGCGGAAGCAAACTTCGCGTAATTACTGAATAAGTAAATAAAAATGCCGACCCAAGAGTCGGCATTTTTTATGGATCTAATTTAAAAAAAGTCGTTTATCTACTTGGGGGAAACGGCTCACCTGCAATCTTGGCCCCAGCCTTCAAGCCTTTCTTTGCAAACCAGCCCTGGTTCATTTCCAACACAAAACGCACCGGCTTGACGGAGCAATGAGACTCGGTAGTTTGCGGTTTCATATCTTCCAAATTCACGATCGTTCCATCGTCGGCCACGAATGCAGCAGTCAGCGGCAATACAGTGTTTTTCATCCAAAAACACTGCTTGGTCGAGTTTTGAAACACAAACAACATGCCTTCATGTTGTGGCATGTCTTTGCGGTACATCAGCCCAATAGCGTGCTGTTCAGGAGTGAGCGCTAATTGGGTGTCAATTTGATGGATGCCCGCCGACAGCGTGATGCGCTTCAATTGGGTTTGGGGCGTTTCCTGCGCGTAAGCGCAAACCAGAGGGCTCAATGAGATCAAAAATGAAAGCAGTACTTTTTTCATGACGATATTGTGATGCAAAGGGACTGGTTAGAATTTCTCGGGTTGGCACAGACCCATCTGGCACCACATTTCAGGAGAACGTTTTTCCATGTATCAGCATATCAAGGTCCCAAGTGAGGGGAAGAAAATCACTGTCAACCCAGATAAGTCCTTGAATGTGCCAGACCTCCCCATCATTCCATTTATGGAGGGTGATGGCACCGGGGCAGACATCACCCCCGTAATGATCAAGGTCGTGGACGCCGCGGTTGCTAAAGCATACGGTAATCAACGAAAAATCCAATGGATGGAAGTGTTCGCCGGAGAGAAAGCGACAAAAGTGTATGGCCCTGATGAATGGCTTCCTAATGAAACGCTGGATGCGGTGCGCGACTATGTGGTCTCTATCAAGGGCCCAATTACCACCCCCGTGGGCGGTGGCATTCGCTCTTTGAACGTAGCCCTGAGGCAAGAGCTGGATTTGTATGTTTGCTTGCGGCCGGTGCAGTATTTTGCGGGTGTGCCAAGCCCGGTGAAAGAGCCGCACAAGACCAATATGGTCGTTTTTCGTGAGAATTCTGAAGATATTTACGCGGGTATCGAATTTGAAGCCGGTAGCGATGATGCCAAGAAGCTGATCGAGTTTTTGCAAGACGAGATGGGGGTTACAAAAATTCGCTTTCCCCTGACGTCAGGGATTGGCATTAAGCCCGTGTCTATCGAGGGTACAGAGCGTTTGGTGCGAAAGGCAATTCAGTACGCCATTGATAACGAAAAACCCAGTGTGACTATCGTGCACAAAGGCAACATCATGAAGTACACCGAGGGGGGCTTTCGTGATTGGGCTTATGCGTTAGCACAAAAAGAATTCGGAGCCAAGTTGTTCGATGGGGGCCCGTGGTGTCGACTGAAAAATCCTAAAACCGGTAAAGACATCATCATCAAAGACGTGGCTGCTGATGCATTTATGCAGCAAATTTTGTTGCGACCTGCAGAGTACTCTGTCGTTGCCACGCTAAACCTTAACGGCGATTACATTTCTGACGCGTTGGCAGCACAAGTGGGCGGCATTGGCATTGCCCCGGGCGCCAATATGTCGGATTCGATTGCCTGTTTCGAGGCAACCCATGGCACAGCATCTAAATACGCCGGCAAGGACTATGTCAATCCTGGTTCGGTGATTTTGTCAGCTGAAATGATGCTGCGCCATATCGGCTGGAAAGAGGCTGCAGATTGCATTTTGCAGTCTATGCGAAAGTCCATCTTGAGTAAAAAAGTGACTTATGATTTTGCGCGGTTGATGGAAGGTGCCACCCAGGTCAGTTGCTCCGGCTTCGGACAAGTCATGATCGACAACATGTAACGAGCGGCTATATCGGCAGTTGTTGTAGCGCTTCGCAAAACCGCGTGGGTTGCACAGACCGCGCGGTTTTTCAATTTGCCACCTTGATCACGACTGATTTGCCACAACATAGTCGTTGGGCAGCGGCGTTTCGAGGCCACCTATAGAATCTTTTCATGGCAACCAATAACCCGAACAATCCCATTGACCCTCCCATCACATTGCCCAAACGCGATGAGGGCGGTTCTGTCGTCCTGGAGCGGCGCACTCAGCGCGTTGGGCCTCCACAAATGCACCAAGTAGTTCTGCTAAATGACGACTACACACCCATGGAATTTGTTGTCGTTGTTATTCAGGAGTTTTTTGGGAGAGACCTGGAGTCTGCAACCCAAATCATGTTGAAAATTCACTTGGACGGTAAAGGTGTTTGCGGCGTTTACTCCAAAGACGTAGCCGCCACCAAAGTAGATC
>JBJOLD010000001.1:0-3671 GCA_046045765.1 Pseudomonadota bacterium
GAGTGCGGACTTGCTGCATAGCGCCTTTGTGATCTAGATCTGAAATACCCCGGGGGAGGGCCTTATACTGATGCGAATTGTATCTGAGGGGGAGACTTTTTACCTCAACCAAAGAACAAGCCAGTTCGTCCGTTGGAGTGCTCTTCGGGGACTGGTGCGATGGAATGCACCACTGTTCGTTTTGAAATACCCATGAGTTTGCGCATACACAACACGCTGTCGCGTGCGTTGGAAGATTTTTCGCCTATTGAGCCAAGTCACGTGCGCATGTATGTGTGCGGTATGACCATTTACGACCTTTGCCACATTGGTCATGCGCGCATGATGATGGCGTTTGATGTTGTCCAGCGCTGGCTTAAAAGTAGCGGATATCGCGTCACCTATGTGCGCAATATTACCGACATCGACGACAAAATTATCAAGCGCGCAGTGGAGCGCGGCATCACCATTCGTGACCTTACTGATGAAATGATCGCGGCTATGCACGCCGACATCAGCTTGCTTGGGATAGAACCGCCCACGATTGAGCCGCGGGCTACAGAATACGTCCCCCATATGCTCAATTTGATTGGGCAGTTGGAGGCCAAGGGCTTGGCATACCAGTCATCCTCAGGCGATGTGAACTTTTCAGTGCGTAAGTTTCCCGGCTATGGAAAGTTGTCTGGTAAGTCTTTGGACGAGCTGCGCGCAGGTGAGCGGGTGGCCGTGCTCGAGGGCAAAGAGGACCCACTTGACTTTGTGCTTTGGAAAGCGGCAAAAGAAACCGAGCCAGACGATGCCAAATGGAACGCGCAAGCTTTAGGTTATCCCTATGAAACAGGGCGCCCAGGTTGGCATATTGAATGCTCCGCCATGAGCTGCCAAACACTGGGTGAAACATTTGACATCCATGGTGGCGGCGCAGATTTGCAGTTCCCACACCATGAAAACGAGATCGTCCAGAGTGAGGGCGCCAGCGGCAAGCCTTTGGCAAAATTTTGGGTGCACAACGGCTTTGTACGCGTAGACAATGAAAAAATGTCCAAGAGCTTGGGCAATTTTTTCACCATTCGCGAAGTGTTGGCCAAGTACGACCCAGAAACAGTTCGTTTCTTCCTTTTGCGCACGCACTACCGCACTGCCCTGAATTACAGCGATGTGCATCTGAACGATGCTCGTACAGGTTTGAAGCGCATGTACACGGCCTTGCATTTGGTGCCGCCTGCAGGCGTGTTAATCGACTGGGCCAACCCTTTTGCCGCGCGCTTCAAGTCGGCCATGGACGAAGACTTCGGTACACCAGAGGCAGTAGCCGTATTGTTTGAATTGGCATCCGAGGTGAACCGTACACAATCTGCTAGCGCTGCTGGTTTGTTGAAAGCGTTGGCAGCATGTCTTGGCCTGTTGCAAGGTGACCCCGGAGCTTTTTTGCAAACCGGCGCAGTGGTTGACGCAGCTGCAATTGCAGAACGCATCGAGCAGCGAGCCGCAGCCAAAGTGGCGAAAGACTTTGCCTTGGCAGACAGCATTCGCAGGGACCTGCTCGTCTTGGGTATTGTTCTGAAGGATTCTACTAACGGTACCACCTGGGAGGTAGTATCTTAGTGGCAGCCTCTTCTAAGACTCCGTCAGCGCCGTTACCCCCCCATTTTTGGGAAGAAGCATGCAAGCATCTGGTGGAGAAAGATCGGGTGATGAAGCGTCTGATTCCTCAGTTTGCAGGCACCTGCTTACAGACCCGGGGTGACGCATTTGCCACATTGGCGCGCAGCATTGTGGGCCAACAAATATCCGTGAAAGCAGCGCAAACCGTGTGGGACCGTTTTGCGCTCTTGCCTAAAAAAATCACCCCGACTAATGTGCTCAAGCTTAAAGTGGACGATATGCGTGCCGCAGGTTTAAGCGCTCGTAAAGTCGAGTATTTAGTCGATTTGGCGCTGCATTTCGATAACGGCGCATTGCACATCAAAACATGGGAAACCATGGCGGATGAGGACATCATTACTGAGCTTGTTGCCATCAGAGGCGTAGGGCGTTGGACTGCAGAAATGTTTCTTATCTTTCACCTCATGCGTCCCAATGTGTTGCCGTTGGACGATGTAGGCCTGATCAATGGCATAAGTAAAAATTATTTCTCTGGCGAGGTCGTCAGCCGAAGTGATGCACGTGAAGTGGCTGATGCCTGGACACCCTATTGCAGCGTGGCAACTTGGTATATTTGGCGCTCGCTCGACCCGGTACCAGTCGAGTACTAGAAGGAGAAAAACGTTGGCTAAAAAAACATTTCTGGATTTTGAGCAACCTATCGCAGACCTAGAAGGCAAAATTGAAGAACTACGTTATGTTCAAAATGAATCTGCAGTAGACATTTCTGCCGAGATCGAGCAGCTCAGTAAAAAAAGCCAGCAACTCACCAAAGATATTTACAGTGTTTTGACACCTTGGCAAATTACCAAAATTGCCCGCCATGCAGAGCGTCCTTACACGCTTGATTACGTCAACGAAATCTTTACTCACTTCGTAGAGCTGCATGGTGACCGCCACTTTGCCGATGATTTGAGCATAGTGGGCGGTTTGGCTCGTTTTAACGGCACACCTTGCATGGTGCTGGGTCAACAAAAAGGCCGCGACACCAAAGAGCGCGGACTGCGCAACTTCGGCATGAGCAAGCCTGAGGGGTACCGCAAGGCGCTTCGTTTGATGAAGTTGGCTGAAAAATTCAATTTGCCGGTATTTACTTTTGTTGATACGCCCGGCGCTTATCCCGGAATTGACGCAGAGGAACGTGGCCAGTCAGAGGCCATTGGCCGCAATATTTTTGAGATGGCCCAGCTCGAAGTGCCCATCATTACCACCATCATTGGTGAGGGGGGATCGGGTGGAGCGTTGGCTATTTCGGTAGCCGATCAGGTCATCATGCTTCAGTACTCTATTTACTCAGTGATCAGTCCTGAAGGTTGCGCATCCATTTTGTGGAAAACCTCAGATAAGGCTCAAGACGCTGCTGACGCCCTTGGAATTACTGCCCACCGACTCAAAGCCCTGGGCTTGGTCGACAAAATTGTGAGCGAGCCTGTAGGTGGTGCTCACCGGGATGTAAAGCAGGCATCGGCTTTCCTGAAACGCGCTTTGGCTGACGCGTATCGTCAAATAAGTGACCTCAAGGTTAAAGAGTTGTTAGACCGCCGTTACGATCGTTTGCAAAGCTATGGTCGTTTTACAGATACCAAAGCCGCGGCCAAGTAGGGCGTTGATTCGGTAGCGCGAGCTGCAGCAATGACGCAACCGCTGGAGCATGCAATGCAGGCCTTTCAGCCTGAGTTGCCCCTTGGGGTTGCGCTCAGTGGCGGCGCCGACTCTACTGCCTTGTTGACACTCTGCGCGGCCAAATGGCCGGGGCAAGTCGTAGCATTGCATGTCAACCATGGCCTGCAACCTGCTGCTGTGCTGTTCGAGCAGCATTGCAAGCGCTTGTGTATCCGGCTGCATGTGCCTCTGCGCAATTACCAAGCAGAAGCAAAGAACGCGCCGGGGCAAAGCCCGGAAGATGCCGCCCGCATTGCTCGATATAAGGCTTTGAGGGCGCTAGCCCTTGCGGAATCTGCGCAACCAGCTATCAAATCAATAGCAATCGCCCAGCATGCTGATGATCAGGTAGAGACCATTTTGCTGGCTCTGAGTCGTGGCGCAGG
>JBJOLD010000012.1:0-10700 GCA_046045765.1 Pseudomonadota bacterium
AATTTCGTCGATAAAAATGATGCAGGGGGCGTTTTTCTTGGCGTTCTCGAACATGTCGCGCACACGGGATGCGCCCACACCAACAAACATTTCTACAAAGTCAGAACCTGAAATGCTGAAAAACGGCACCTTGGCTTCGCCGGCAATGGACTTGGCCAACAAGGTCTTGCCGGTGCCGGGAGGGCCAACCAACAACAAACCGCGCGGAATGCGGCCGCCGAGCTTTTGAAACTTGGTGGGGTCTTTCAAGAAGTCGACGACTTCCTTCACTTCTTCTTTGGCTTCGTCGCAACCGGCCACATCGGCAAAGGTCACGGTATTGGTGTTTTCGTCCAGCAGGCGGGCCTTGCTCTTGCCGAAGCTGAACGCGCCGCCCTTGCCGCCACCTTGCATCTGGCGCATAAAGTACACCCACACGCCGATCAGCAACAGCATGGGCCCCCAGCTAACCAGAAGGGTCATGAGCAAAGAACCTTCTTCGCGGGGCTTGACGTCGAACTTGACGTTGTTGTTAATCAAGTCGCCCACCAAACCGCGGTCCAAGTAAGTGGCCGTAGTGCGAACCTTGCGGTCGTCAGTGGTGGTGGCCAAAATTTCGGTACCGCCTTGGCCTTCTTGAATGATGGCGCTCTTGATGCGTTTGCCCCGCACTTCTTCTAAAAAGTCGGAATAGCCAAGCGAGGCAGACCCCGCTGGGCCGCGAGCGTCAAATTGCTTAAAAACGGTGAATAGCACCAAAGCAATCACCAACCACACTGCAATTTTCGAAAACCACTGATTATTCAAGCGAAACTCCATTTGGGGCGCAATGACCCGTGCATTGCGTACGTGATGCCCATTTTAGGCGTTTCAAGCCACTGTGCCGGGAATTTTCAAGCTTTCAGCCATAGCAACAGCAAGGGTTTAACTGCGTTTTTTGAGGCCTAAGCCCACCAAAAAGGTTTCTGATGATTTGTCACGCGACGCCCTAGGCTTGATCGGCTTAACCAGTTCAAAGGCATCCTTGAACAACTTCACCACCGTGTTGTAACTGCTGCCATGAAAAACTTTGGCCACCAGCGCCCCTTGGGGCTTCATGTGGCTTTGAGAAAACTCGATCGCCAGCTCAACCAGGTACTCAACTCGGGCGGCATCCACCGACGAAATGCCCGACAAATTAGGTGCCATATCCGATACCACGACATCGGCATGGCGGCCACCCAGCGCGGCCTCTAGCTGCACCACAGACTCGGCTTCGCGAAAGTCACCTTGAATGAAAGTGACGCCTTCAATTGGGTCCATCGGCAGCAAATCCAGCGCGATGATGGTGCCATTCATCTCCCCCACCGCAGCACCACCGGGAGACATGCGCCGGCGCACGTACTGACTCCAGGCACCCGGCGTGCTACCCAAATCGACCACCACCGCACCCGGTTTAATCAGGTGCAGGTTTTCATCAATTTCTTTGAGCTTATAGGCAGCGCGCGCCCGGTAGCCCTCTTTGGTGGCCAGCTTGACGTAGGGGTCATTAATATGGTCATGCAACCAGGCCTTGTTGACTTTTTTGTTGCCCGCCTTGTTGTCCGCCTTTTTACCGGCGCGGTTGTCCAGCTTCTTGGCAGCAATGTCAGCGGCCCGTTTGTCAGTTTTCGCGGTTTTGCTCTGTGTATTCATTGCGTCGATAATACCCACATGCCTCAAATTCAATTGACTCCTGCCCAGCGCAAAGAACACCGCTCCGAAGCCCACCACCTGGACCCCGTGGTCATGGTCGGTGGAGATGGTCTTACCCCCAATGTAAAAAGCGAAGTGGACATGGCCCTCAACGCCCATGGCCTCATCAAAGTGCGCGTCTTCTCCGACGACCGCGCTGCCCGCGAAGCCATGTTTGTCACCCTGGCCGACGAGCTCAATGCCGCGCCCATTCAACACATCGGCAAACTGCTGGTGCTGTGGCGGCCTACAGTCGAGAAAGTAAAAGAACGCACCGTAGACGAAGACCGCATGGCTGGCCCACGCGACGTCAAAGTCTTGAAATACAGCAAACGCGCTGGCCAACGCCCCGAAATCAAAACCCTGCGCGTGCTGGGCAATCAGCGCCTGACCGCTGGCGGCAACGTACGCCGCGCTAAGCCGAAACCCAAGACTAGTGTGAAGAAGCGTAGTCAGACTTAAACGGAAGGTTAGCCTTCACCAAAGCAAAAAGCCCGCAACAGCGGGCTTCTTGCTTTTCAATTGATGAGCTTGAGAAGCAGAGTTAAACGTACGGAGGCCCCGTTGGCATTGCGCAAGCAGCTATGAATTTGATAGCTATTTATGGATGTTAGCGACCGGGCAATAGACTGCTTCGTGCAGCTCTCTCCATGTGTACCGAAAATCTCACTATGAACACAACGCTCCAAGCTCTTGAGGTCAGTCGATTGAAATTACTTCCCAAAGCAGAAGTACACCTGCACCTGGAAGGCTGCTTTGAGGCGTCGACCATCGCGCACTGGGCCAAGATAGAAGGCGTAGCGCTGCCCAGACCGCAGGAGGATTTGTTCAAGTTCTCGGGTTTAGCTGACTTTCTTGGCTTTCTTGACTTGGCGTGTGGCCTTGCATGCAACACCGAGCGTCTGGTGGAACTTAGCTATGGTCTGTGCCAACGACTGGCGGATAACGGCACAGGCTACGCCGATGTCATCTTCAACCCCACGCATTGGTACGCCTGGCATGGACGACTGGGCGCAATGTTAGACGCCATGGATGCAGGTTTCCAAGAGGCCGAACAGGATGGACTGCCCAGCGTTGGCTTGTGCGTCAGCCTATTGCGGACCCAGTCTGCCGATGAGGCCATTGAATTGGTGGATACGTTGCGCGCAATGCGCCATCCCAGAGTAGTGGCCTTGTCGGTGGATGGCAATGAGGCCACATCGGGCCGAACTGGCCCCCGATTTGCAGATGCCTTTCAGCGTGCGGGTAACGATGGTCTGCGTCGCACCGTCCATGCTGGCGAGTCCAGTGGACCCGAAGGTGTTTGGGATGCGGTGAATCTGCTAGGAGCTGACAGAATCGACCATGGCGTAAGAGCTGTTGAAGATGTCGCCTTGGTCAACATGCTTGCCGACCGACAAATTTCCTTGGGGATTTGCCCAACATCGAACCTGGTTCTAGGTGTCTACCCATCCATTCAGGAACACCCTATTGAGAAGCTGCGAGCGGCGGGTATCCGCGTTTCGGTCAACACGGATGACCCGGCTTTACTGGGTGCCAGTTTGGTCGGGGAATATGCCTTATGTCGCCACGCATTTGGGTGGACGGATGAGGTCACCAAGTCAGTAGCGCGCACATCCATTGAAGCCAGTTTCGCGAACGCAGAGGTCAAATCTCAGCTTCTGAAAGCCTTGAAGAACTGGTAGATCTGCCAGGCGCCCCTGCCAATTTCCCAAACACCACCAACGCACAAACCCACTGCAACAGGTACATGGCGCTACCCACCCGGTGCCACAGCGCCAGGTTGTCGCGTGCCAAGATGTGCGGGGCTACACCAAACTCCACCAGCGCCGCAAGCAGCACGCCAGTCACTACAAAAAGTGTAGCGGCTTGCGCAGTCTGCACGGGGGCTAGCAGCTTGTTAGATCTAAAAATGGCCAGCAACAGCATGCCGCAGGCCACGCTGATCCAAGTCTGTGCGGTGAACAGTTTGGCTGCCATGGCACCGGCCATGGCCGGTGTGGGCAAATGCATAAACAGCATGGGAACCACAAAGAAGCCCAACGTGGTCAAACTTCCAAACCAAGCAGCCGCCACCCATAGGGGCAGCGTTTGCATACGGCTACGGGCCATGGTGCGATGCTTTAGATGTAATGCACTGCCATCACTTCGTAGGCGCGCTCGCCGCCGGGCGCTTGCACTACAGCGGTGTCGCCCTCTTCCTTGCCGATCAAGGCGCGGGCTATGGGGCTGCTGATGTTGATCAGGCCCAACTTCAGGTCGGCCTCGTCTTCGCCCACGATTTGGTACTTGACACGGTCGCCCGATTCTTCGTCTTCAAGCTCAACGGTGGCACCGAACACCACGCGGCCGTCGGCCTGGATGCTGGAGGGATCGATTACTTGGGCAATCGACATCTTGCCCTCAATCTCTTGAATGCGGCCTTCGATGAAACCTTGGCGCTCTTTGGCGGCGTCGTAGTCGGCATTCTCACTCAAGTCGCCCTGAGCGCGGGCTTCCGAAATGGCTTGAATCACGCCGGGGCGCTCTACGGTTTTTAGCTTGTGTAGCTCAGCCTTGAGCAGCTCTGCGCCGCGCTTGGTAACGGGGAATGTGGCCATGATTTTTATGCTTTCTTACGCGTCTAACTGGGCGTGCATTTCTTGCACAGAAATCACACCAAGGTGATCGAGGTATTTCATGCCTTCCACAGCGGCTTCAGCGCCCGCAATGGTGGTGTAAGTGGTCACCCTGGCCAGCAAAGCCGAGGTGCGAATCTGGCGCGAGTCAGCAATGGCATTGCGGCGCTCTTCCACGGTGTTGACCACCATGGAAATATCGCCGTTCTTGATCATGTCCACGATGTGCGGGCGGCCTTCGGCCACCTTGTTCACCACGCCACAGGCCACGCCTGCCGCGTTGATGCTGGCAGCGGTGCCTTTGGTAGCCACGATCTCAAAGCCCTGCGCAGCCAAGGCACGCGCCACTTCTACAGCGCGCTTCTTGTCGCTTTGCTTGACCGAGATAAACGCTTTGCCGCCGCGTGGCAGCTTGGCGCCCGCGCCGATCTGTGATTTCACAAACGCTTCGCCAGAGGTCTTGCCCACGCCCATCACTTCGCCGGTGGATTTCATCTCGGGGCCAAGGATAGTGTCCACACCGGGGAACTTAACAAACGGGAACACGGCCTCTTTCACGCTGAAATAAGGCGGTGTGACTTCTTTGGTGATGCCTTGCGATGCCAGCGTTTGCCCGGCCATGCAGCGCGCAGCCACTTTGGCCAGCTGGATGCCTGTGGCCTTGGACACAAAGGGCACCGTACGGCTGGCGCGAGGGTTCACTTCCAACACAAAGATGATGTCCTTGCCGTCGACGTTTTGGATGGCGAACTGCACATTCATCAGGCCCACCACACTCAGCGACGCAGCCATGGCGGCAGTCTGGCGCTTAATCTCGTCTACCGTGTCCTTGGACAGCGAGTAAGGTGGCAACGAGCAGGCGGAATCACCGCTGTGCACACCTGCTTGCTCAATGTGCTCCATCACACCACCAATGAAGGTAGCGCCTTCTGAATCGCGAATGCAGTCCACATCGCACTCGATGGCATCGTTCAAAAAGCGATCGAGCAGTACGGGAGAGTCGTGGCTCACCTTGACGGCTTCGCGCATGTAGCGCTCCAGGTCGCGCTGTTCGTGCACGATTTCCATGGCGCGGCCACCCAACACATAACTGGGGCGCACCACTAACGGGTAGCCGAGGGCAGCGGCTTTCTCCAGCGCTTCGGGTTCGGTGCGGGCGGTGGCGTTGGGCGGTTGGCGCAGTTTCAGCTCGTGCAGCAGCTTTTGGAAACGCTCGCGGTCTTCGGCGGCGTCGATCATGTCGGGCGTGGTGCCGATGATCGGCACGCCGTTGGCCTCCAGATCAAGCGCCAATTTCAAAGGCGTTTGGCCACCGTATTGCACGATCACGCCCACGGGCTTTTCTTTGTCCACAATTTCCAGCACGTCTTCGAGCGTGAGGGGCTCAAAGTAAAGGCGATCAGAGGTGTCGTAGTCGGTGGACACGGTCTCGGGGTTGCAATTGACCATGATGGTCTCGTACCCGTCTTCGCGCATGGCCAGTGCGGCGTGCACGCAGCAGTAGTCAAACTCAATACCCTGGCCGATGCGATTGGGGCCACCACCGAGAACCATAATTTTTTTGTTGTTGGTCGGCGCTGCTTCGCACTCGGAGCCTTCGGCCTCGTAGGTGGAATACAGGTATGCCGTGTTGGTAGCAAACTCTGCGGCGCAAGTGTCCACGCGCTTGTAAACGGGGCGCACACCCAAGGCACGGCGCTTCTCGCGCACAGCCTTGTCGGTGGTTTTAAACTGCTTCGCCAGGCGGCGGTCGGAGAAGCCTTTTTGCTTGAGGCCACGAAGTGTAGCTGCGTCGATGTTGTCCAGGGCGCTGCCCACGGCGGGCTGGGGCAGGCGCTCGATTTCAAGCTCCAGCTTCACAATCTGTTCGATCTGCACCAAAAACCAGGGGTCGATCTTGGTCAGCGCAAATACCTCGTCCACGCTCATGCCCTGGGCAAACGCATCACCCACGTACCAGATGCGCTCGGGGCCGGGCTCGCCCAGCTCTTTTTCCAGCACTTCGCGGTCCTGGGTTTTCTCATTCATGCCGTCCACGCCGACTTCCAAACCACGTAGAGCTTTTTGGAACGACTCCTGAAAGGTGCGGCCCATGGCCATAACTTCACCCACGCTCTTCATTTGCGTGGTCAGTCGGCTGTCGGCCGTTGGGAATTTCTCAAACGCAAAACGCGGAATTTTGGTAACAACGTAGTCGATGCTGGGCTCGAACGACGCGGGGGTGGCACCACCGGTAATGTCGTTGCGCAGTTCGTCCAGCGTGAAGCCCACAGCCAACTTGGCAGCGACTTTGGCGATGGGGAAGCCCGTGGCTTTAGAGGCCAGCGCGCTTGAGCGCGACACACGCGGATTCATCTCGATGACTACCATGCGGCCATCGACTGGGTTGATGGAAAACTGCACGTTAGAACCACCGGTATCCACACCGATTTCGCGCAGCACGGCCAGAGACGCATTGCGCAAGATCTGGTATTCCTTGTCGGTCAGAGTCTGTGCAGGGGCAACGGTAATGGAGTCGCCGGTGTGCACCCCCATCGGGTCCAAGTTTTCAATAGAACAGACGATGATGCAGTTGTCGGCGGTGTCACGCACCACTTCCATCTCGTACTCTTTCCAGCCTAAGAGCGACTCTTCAATCAGCAGCTCATTGGTGGGCGAGGCCTCCAGGCCGCGCTTGCAAATGGTCTCAAATTCTTCGGGGTTGTAAGCAATGCCGCCACCCGTGCCGCCCAACGTGAAGCTGGGGCGAATAACGGTAGGGAAACCCAGCGTTTTTTGTACGCCCCAGGCTTCTTCCATAGTGTGGGCAATGCCCGAGCGCGCAGAGCCCAAGCCGATCTTGGTCATGGCGTCTTTGAACTTGAGGCGGTCTTCGGCTTTGTCGATTGCCTCAGGCTTGGCGCCAATCAACTCGACGGGCCGTCCCGTCGCAGCACCCAAGTATTTCTCAAATACGCCATGGTGCCAAAGGTCGAGTGCGCAATTCAGCGCAGTCTGGCCGCCCATGGTGGGCAAGATCGCATCGGGGCGTTCTTTAGCAATGATTTTTTCAACCGTCTGCCAAGTGATGGGTTCGATGTAGGTCACATCTGCCGTGGCCGGGTCGGTCATGATCGTGGCGGGGTTGCTGTTAATCAAAATGACTTTATAGCCCTCCTCACGCAGCGCCTTGCAGGCTTGTACGCCAGAGTAATCGAACTCGCAGGCTTGCCCAATGATGATGGGGCCTGCGCCGATGATAAGAATGCTTTTTAGGTCGGTACGTTTTGGCATTTTGGAACTCGTTGCTTTGAAGGCAATTTACTTTTAATTAATTCAAACTTGCGGTGGCGAGCTTGGCGCCAAACCACATAAATAATGCGCCCACTGCGCTGGAAAGGCTGGCAGACAGGCGCTTGCGTCGGCTGAAAGCTTGCGCCAAGCGCGCGCCAGCAAAAATCAGCGCTGCCAGGTACATGGCACTGAACGCCATGACGATCGTGCTCAAAATCAAAAACGGCACTGCCGGAGTGTCGTAAGTGGGATCGATGAACTGAACAAAAAACGACAGCAAAAACAAAATCGCCTTGGGGTTTAACAGACTGATGACCAGTGCACGCTTGAAAGGATGCGCCAAATGGGCGTGCGTTTCAGCGACAACCACTTGTTCCACTTTGGCTTGATCGCGCCATTTTTGAATGGCTGACCAAACCAGGTTAAGCCCCACCCAGGTCAAATAGGCGGCACCAGCGTACTTCACCACCATGAAGAGAGCGGGATACGTGCGCAACAATCCCGCAGCGCCCAGCGCAGTCAAGGTCAACAAAACCGTGTCGCCCACAAACACGCCAAATGCGCCCTGCCACCCGGCTTTAACACCACGTGTCGTGGCCACTGACAAAACGAACAGTGAATTGGGGCCTGGCAGCAAAATAATGCCCAGTGCGCCCAAGGCGTAGGTCCAGATGTCGGTGACCCCGTAGAAGCTCATACTTACTTGGCTCCGTAAGTGGTCATGTCGCGGATAAAGCGGTCAAACAAATAACCAATGTCGTGCGGGCCGGGAGATGCTTCGGGGTGGCCCTGGAAGCAAAACGCGGGCTTGTCCGTACGCTCAAGGCCCTGCAAGGTGTTGTCAAACAAGCTGATGTGGGTGGGGCGCAGGTTCGCGGGGAGGGTTTTCTCATCCACCGCAAAACCGTGGTTTTGGCTGGTAATGGACACCCGTCCACTGTCGAGGTCTTTGACAGGATGGTTTGCACCATGGTGGCCGAACTTCATCTTGAAGGTTTTGGCACCGCTGGCCAAGGCCATGATCTGGTGACCCAGGCAAATACCAAAGGTGGGAATGCCGGATTCAATCAACTCCTTGGCGGCTGCAATTGCGTAATCGCAAGGCTCAGGGTCGCCAGGGCCGTTGCTCAAGAAAATACCATTGGGGTTGAGCTTTTGCACTTCAGCAGCTGGCGTTTGCGCCGGCACCACAGTAACCTTGCATCCACGCTCAGCCAACATACGCAAGATGTTTTTCTTCACACCGAAGTCATAAGCCACAACGTGAAACTTGGGGTTGCTTTGCTGGCCGTAACCTGGGTTGCCGTCGGCGTTCACGAGCTTCCACTCCGACTCGGTCCACCCATAGCTGGTAGCGCTAGTTACGACTTTTGCCAAGTCCAAACCGGCCATGCGCGGTGCGCATTTTGCTGCAGCCACTGCTTTTTCAATTACCTCTTTGGTCACCGCTTCACCGGCGGCTAGCGCAAGGATGCACCCATTTTGCGCACCTTGGGTGCGCAGTTGGCGAGTGAGTTGACGTGTGTCGATGTTGGAAATGGCAACCGTGCCCTCTGCTACCAGGTACTGGGTCAGCGTCTGGGTGGAGCGGAAGTTGCTTGCCAACAAAGGCAAATCCTTGATGATCAAGCCGGCAGCATGAACTTTGTTGGACTCCACATCTTCAGGGTTGATGCCGTAGTTGCCGATATGGGGGTAAGTGAGCGTAACGATCTGCTGGCAATAGCTGGGATCGGTGAGAATTTCCTGGTAGCCGGTCATGGAGGTGTTAAACACCACTTCACCGACGGTAGAACCTGGGGCACCGATGGAATTGCCGACATAGACCGTGCCGTCTGCGAGCGCCAAAATGGCGGGTGGGGTAGTTCCCTTGAGAGACAAAAGCACTGGTTTCTCCGAATGGGTTACGGTTACGCCCAAACGCACTCAAGAGTCAGCTCTTGGCGGATGCTTTTAAGAGGGAAAAGTTCAGAGTGGCGCTTGGGACAGCTGTTTTCTGGAAAGCCACCGATTATAACGGAGGGCTAGTCGTTTTCCCTGACACGACATTTTTGTAGACGCACTTTTGGTTTCAACCAAGACTGCTGGCATGCAAACAAATAGCAGCAGCAGCCGCGACGTTAAGGGACTCTTCGCCACCGGGCTGGCCGATGCGGGCAAAGTGGGTGGCTCGCTCCATCAGCTCTTGGCACACGCCCTGCCCTTCGTGGCCCATGGCCCAAGCGCAGGGACTGGGCAGGCGTAGGTTTTGAATCAGTTCGCCCTTGTGGGAGCTGGTGACCACCAGAGGCACTTGCAGAGCATTCAGGGCAGCAAGCTCCACCCCCTCAATCAACCTTAGGCCGAAATGCGCGCCCATGCCGGCCCGCAGCACCTTAGGGCTCCATAGCGCAGCGCTACCTTTAAGGGCGAGCACTTGCCGAAACCCGAAAGCGCCGGCGCTGCGCAGAATAGACCCAACATTACCCGCATCCTGCACACGATCCAAGATGACCGTAGCAACACCAGTTTGAATGGCGGTATCAGTGGGCAGGTCCAGTACGAACCCCACTTTGGCGGGCGACTCCAGACCACTCAGGTCTTTAAACAACACATCCGAAATCACTATCGTTTTAATAGCTGCTTGTGCATAGTGCAAGGGGGCTAGAGGCCCTGATTTGATATTTTGCCAATATGACTCGGAAACCACCATCACCGTGGGCTTCATACCGCGTTGCAATGCGGCACTGCACAGGTGGTCGCCTTCGATCCAAAAACGACCTGCTTTGCGGTAGGCGATGTTATCGGTACTGAACTTGCGCAGCTCTTTAAGAAATGCGTTGTCGCGCGAAGTAATGAAGACGGGGTCAGCCATAAGGCGCTTTCAAAGGAGCACTTGCGCTACAGGCGCAAAGGTTTTACGGTGCTCTGGACAAGCACCGTGCGCTTTTAGGGCTGCGAGGTGTTCGACGGTACCGTAGCCTTTGTGGCCTGCAAAGCCGTATTGAGGAAACTGTACATCCAACTCCGCGCACCAGCGGTCACGGGTTACCTTGGCCAGAATAGAAGCTGCAGAAATGGCGGGCACGGTGGCGTCGCCTTTCACAATAGCCTCTGCCAGCACGTCCAGCACCGGCA
>JBJOLD010000047.1:0-2696 GCA_046045765.1 Pseudomonadota bacterium
GCCACCATCCTGGACCACCGCCTGCCCCCAGGCACCAAGCTGATTGAAGAAAAACTGGCCAGCGCCTTCGGTGTCTCGCGTACCCGCGTGCGGCCCGTGCTGGTGCGCCTGGCCAACGAGCAGATCGTCACGCTGACGCCCAACCGCGGTGCCACCGTAGCCCAGCCCACCGAGAAAGAAGCGCGCGAAGTCTTTGAGGTGCGCCGCATGATCGAGCCCACACTCATCGAGTGCTTCATTGCCAGCGCCACGGCCGACGACATTGCGGTGCTGACCCAATGCATCAATGACGAAGAAGCCGCGCGCAGCATTGGCGACATGCGCCGCGCCATCCGCCTCTCGGGCGACTTTCACCTGCACATCGCCAATGCGTCGGACCACCAGACCTTGGGCCGCATCCTGCGCGAGCTGGTGTCGCGCACCTCGCTCATCCTCATGACCTACAGCAGCAACCACACGCAAACGCGCGCGGAGGCTACGTCGTGTGGCTGCGACGAACACCGCGCCCTGCTGGACGCCATTCGCCTGCGCGACCCGCGCGAGGCCGCGCGCCTGATGCGCGAGCACCTGGCGCAACTGGAAACCCAGCTGCAGTTCACGGCCGAAGAAGAAGCCGCGCCAGACCTGGCGTCGCTGTTTGGTGCTTCGCCCACCACCCCCTGAGCGGTCCATGCGCCAGTTGCTGGTCATCAACCCCAACACCTCGGTGCATGTGAGCGCGTTGCTGCAATCGCACGCACAGGCGGCGGCTGGCCCCCAGGTGCAGGTGCGCACGGTGACCGCCCGCTTTGGTGCCCCCTACATTGCCTGCGAGGCCAGCTACGCCGTGGCGGCACATGCCCTGCTGGACCGCTGGGCCAGCGCGTTGCAAGACGGCCAGCCAGCCCCTGACGCGGTGTTGATTGGCTGCTTTGGCGACCCCGGCCTGCTGGCGCTGCGCCAGGGCAGCCAGGCCCCGGTCACCGGCTTGGCCGAAGCCTCGTTCCATGAAGCCGCGCAACATGGCCCGTTTGCCGTTGTGACCGGTGGCGAGCGCTGGAAACCCATGCTGGAACGTCTGGCCTACGCCTTGGGCCACGCTCCGGCGCTGGCGGGCATCCACACCGTGGTGCCCAGTGGGGCCGAGCTGGCCAGCAACCCCGAGGCCGCCATTGGGCTGCTGGCCCAAGCCTGCCGGGAGGCAGCCGAGCGCTGGCAAGTTGGCTCTGTGGTGCTGGGCGGTGCCGGTCTGGCCGGTATGGCAGCAGCCGTGCAGGCACATGTGCCGGTTCCCGTGATTGACAGCGTACAGGCCGGTACCCGGCAGGCGTTGGCGTTGCCGGCCACCAGTCTGGCCCGCAACGGCTTTGCGATTGCCTGGGAAGGCGTTAGCGACGCGCTGGCGGCCCTGGGCGAACGTAAGCAGTTGCTGCAGGTGTAAAGCCTTGTAAGAGGGGTCATCCCCCGCGTTGCCCTGGCGTTGTGGGTGCATAAACCGCCACGTTTGGCGGTACGGGCTTAGTCCCACCGTTGGTATGCACACCTCCACGTTTTCCTCCAAAACCTTGCGCACCTCGTTGGCCGCCCTGGGCCTGTTGGCCTTGGTGCACGCCGCCCATGCCGACGACTGGACGCCCCTGCTGGGTGGCGGTGCTGGTGCAGCGGCGGGCGCGGCCATTGGCCAAAGCATGGGTGGCAAACAGGGCGCGGTGGTGGGTGGTGCCCTGGGCGGCGCAGCGGGTGCTGCGGTGAGCACCCGGGGTTCTGGCCAAACCGGCGCGGTGATTGGCAGTGCCGTTGGCGGTGCTGCGGGCGCGGCCGTGGGCCACTCCGTGGGCGGCAAAGGTGGTGCTGTACTGGGTGCCGGTGTAGGCGGTGCCGCGGGTGCTGGCGTAGGCCGCAGCGTCACGCAGCGCCAGGAACCCGTCCGCGCCTACGGCCCCAACCCTTACCACCACGCGGGCTACCGGGGCGATGGCTATGACCGCGATGACTACCGCCACGACTTCAAACCGGGCAAGCGACACGGTCACCACCATGGTCAT
This sequence comes from Pseudomonadota bacterium, assembly GCA_046045765.1. Lineage (GTDB taxonomy): Bacteria > Pseudomonadota > Gammaproteobacteria > Burkholderiales > Burkholderiaceae_C > Allorhodoferax. The sequence goes on from JBJOLD010000047.1 coordinate 2,025, forward strand.
GGCCACGGCCATGACCGGCACGACGACTAAACCGCGCGCTCAGGTGCGCAAAGTCTGGCCAAAAAAAGTCAACGTGCGCTCCCAAGCCAGCTTGGCCGCTGGCGCGTCAAAGCGCGGCGTGGTGTCGTTGTTGAAGCCATGCTGGGTACCTGGGTACTGGTGCGCGGCGTAGCGCACACCGGCAGCCTTGAGCGCCGCCTCGTAGGCTGGCCAGGCGGCGTTGATGCGCTCATCGACCGCCGCAAAGTGAATCAACAACGGGGCCTTGACCTTGGCCGCCTCTTCGGGTGCCGGGTGGTTGCCATAGAACGGCACACCGGCCGCCAGATTGGGCAGGCGCACCGAGAGCGCGTGCACCATGCCACCGCCATAGCAAAAGCCGACTGTCCCGAGCTTGCCGTTGCCCTGTGGCAAGGCTTGCAGCCAACCAGCTGCCGCCACAAAGTCTTCCCGGGTCTTGGCCTGGTCCAGCTTGGCAAAGGCCTCGCGTGCCTTGTCTTCATCGCCGGGGTAACCACCCAAGGGGGTCAGTGCATCCGGTGCCAGCACCAGATAACCTTCCAGCGCGAGGCGACGGGCAATGTCTTCGATGTGGGGGTTCAGGCCCCGGTTTTCATGCACCACCAGAATGCAGGGCAGCTTGCCTGAGGCCTGCGCGGGCTGGGCCAGGTA
>JBJOLD010000098.1:0-3107 GCA_046045765.1 Pseudomonadota bacterium
TGGCTGCAGGGTCGCAAAATGAAACTGCCGCAGTACAAAGTCGTTGGCACCTTGGGTGCTGCCCACAAGCAAAGCTTTGACGTGGAATGCGAAATTCCAGAGCTGCGGCTCTGCGAGCGCGGTATCGGGGGCTCGCGCCGCGCGGGCGAACAGGCCGCAGCTGCCGCCATGCTGCAAACCATCAAAGAAAAAGTGAAGAAATGAATGCTCCTAAAAAAATAGCTGGTCACGTAGGCTCTACGGGGGATGGCAGCCAAATTGAACCAAAATCTGAGGATCAAGCCGACCTCGATAGCATGCTCGAAGGTCTGCTCAAGAGCACGCCCAAGCTGGCGCAGCCCGGCACAGCGTCCACTGAAGGTCAACGCTGCGGCTTGGTGGCCATTGTGGGCAAGCCCAATGTGGGGAAATCGACGCTGCTCAATGCCCTGGTGGGTCAGAAGATTAGCATCACCTCGCGAAAGGCGCAGACCACGCGCCACCGCATCACTGGTATGCATACCCAAGGTGCGACGCAGTTTGTGTTTGTCGATACACCGGGGTTTCAAACCCTGCACGGCAATGCGCTGAACAAGTCGCTTAACAAGACCGTGGTCGGTGCTGTGGCCGATGTGGACTTGATTTTGTTCGTGGTTGAGGCTGGTAGCTTTACCCCAGCCGATGCCCGCGTGCTGGCGCTTCTGGGCAAAGATATTCCTACGCTGTTGATTGCCAATAAGCTCGACAACATCCATCGCCGTGGCGACATCGCGCCCTGGTTGCAAACCATGCAGGGCAAGCATAGCTTTACCGAGTTTGTGCCCATGTCGGCCAAGAGCGCCAAAGACATCGAGCGCTTGCTGACGATTTGCGAGAAATACCTGCCTGAGCAAGCTTGGTGGTACAGCGAGGACGAGCTTACCGATCGTAGCGAGAAGTTTTTGGCCAGTGAATTGGTGCGCGAAAAGTTGTTTCGCCTGACTGGGGACGAGCTGCCCTACACCTCGACGGTTGTGATCGACAAATTTGAAGAAGAGCCACCAGCGCGCAAAGGGCAAAAGCGACTACTGCGCATTGCCGCCACCATCGTTGTGGAGCGTGATGGCCACAAAGCTATGGTGATTGGTGACAAGGGCGAGCGCATCAAGCGCATCGGCATGGAAACCCGCGTGGAGCTGGAAAAGCTGGCTGACGCTAAAGTGTTTTTGGAGCTGTGGGTGAAAGTGCGTTCTGGTTGGGCCGACGATGCAGCACGCGTTCGTTCCTTCGGCTATGAGTGAGATGTTGCCCCCCAACGCTTAACTGCTGAGCTGTGGCAACCAAGCGCATTTCTGACGAGCCCGCGTATGTGCTGCACCGCTACGACTGGAGCGAGTCCAGCCTGATCCTGGAAGTGTTCACCCGTCACTACGGGCGTATTGCGCTGGTGGCCAAGGGGGTCAAGCGGCCTACTTCCAGTTTTCGCCCTATCCTGTTGCCCATGCAGCTGCTGCATGTGGCGTTTGGCGGCGATGCTGAAATCAAAACCCTCAAAAGCGCCGAATGGCAGGGGGGGCACGTCATGCCCACCGGCGACGCGCTGCTGTCGGGCTACTACCTCAACGAATTGCTGATAACGCTGCTGGCGCGCGACGACCCGCATGCCAAGTTGTTTGATATCTACGCCAGGGTGGTGCAAGTCATTTCCAGCGAACACGGCGAGGTGTTGCAGGCAGCCTTGCGCACCTACGAGCTTCTATTGCTGCGCGAGATTGGTTTTCTGCCTCAGCTCAATCTGCAGACGATGACCCTGCGCCCGCTGGAGCTTGATGTGCACTACGTACTGGTACCCGAAGGGGGCTTGCGCCAAGCCCACAGTGACGACCGGGTGAGCTTGACTGGCCAGCAATGGACGCAGTTGCAAGCCTCCTTGGAAGACAGTGTCCCGTTTACCGCCACTCTGCGCGCCTGTGCCGAGATGATGAGTGAGCTCAAGCCCCAGTTGCGCGCGCTGCTGCACTACCATTGCGGTGTCAAAACCCTGCGCACACGCCAGATGATGATCGACATTCAAAGCCTCTGAATATGACCATTTCACTCTCCGTCAACCTCAACAAAGTCGCCCTGGTGCGCAACACCCGCCACCTGGGCATTCCCAGCGTTACGCGCGCGGCCACGCTGTGCTTGCAGGCGGGTGCTGCCGGCATTACCGTGCACCCGCGCCCGGATGCCCGCCACATCCGCGCAGATGACGTGATTGATTTGGCGGAGTTGTTGAAAGCCTGGCCAGGCCGTGAGTTCAATGTCGAAGGCAACCCGTTTCACAACCTGATGGATTGCGTGCGCGATCTGCGTCAGCGCGATCTGCCGGTGCACCAGGTCACTTTTGTGCCCGACAGCGAGGGGCAATTCACCAGCGACCATGGCTGGGTGTTTCCCGTCGATGCCGCACGCCTCAAGCCGCTGATTGACGATGCCCATGCGCTGGGCCTGCGGGTCAGCCTATTTATGGATGCCGACCCTGCCGCCATGGCAGCAGCCAAAGCGGTGGGTGCTGACCGCGTGGAGCTCTACACCGAACCTTACGCCGCTGCCTGGGACACGCCTGAACAAGGCGCGCAGTTGGCCCGCTTTGCAGAGGCTGCCCAAGCGGCGTTGGATGTGGGACTGGGTGTTAACGCCGGGCACGACCTCAACTGCGATAACCTGGCACTCTTCGCGCATCAAGTGCCCGGTCTGCAAGAGGTGTCCATTGGCCACGCGCTGATTGCGGACGCGCTGGAGCGGGGCTATGCAGCGACCATCCAAGCTTACCTAGATTGCCTGGCCGCATGATTTACGGCATTGGCACCGACATTTGCGACGTGCGCCGCATCAAGGCCAGTCTGGAGCGCCATGGCGACCGCTTTGCGTCCAAGGTACTTAGCGACGGTGAATTAAAAATATGGAAGGCCCGCAGCGCCCGCTGGCCCGAGCGCGGCGTGCGCTATTTGGCCACACGCTTCAGCGCCAAAGAGTCCTTCAGCAAAGCCATTGGCCTGGGTATGCGCATGCCGATGACTTGGAAATTGTGTGAAGTGGCCAATGATGTTTCTGGAAAACCTTGCATTGTGTTGCACGGTATTCTTCAAGAATGGTTCGCTGAGCGT
>JBJOLD010000112.1:0-8178 GCA_046045765.1 Pseudomonadota bacterium
AACTAATCGTTACGCCACGGATATCTTCCATATCGCCACGCGTAACTGGTTGCCGGTAAGCAATGATTGCTAAAGTTTCTAGCGTTGCCCTTGTATAACGAGGCGGTTTTTCTGGGTGCAATTTATCCAAATATTCCCGCATTTCTGGGCGACTTTGAAATCTCCAACCAGAAGCCACGCCAACTAATTCCACGCCGCGTCCATCCCAGTCAAACTGCAACTCTTCCAACAGACACTTAATCGTGTCCGCGCCCATAGCTTCGCTAAAAAGAGTACGCATCTCTTTCACTGGTAATGGTCGCTGAGAGCAAATCAAAGCAGTCTCAAGGATACGCTTTGCATCCGCCAAATTCATATTCAGGCTTTTCCGCAAATACCACCCAACGGGTGAAAATCAAATGAGTGCAATTGCAAGGCAGCGGTTCCGAATTAATTCACCGTGCCACCCTTGGTGAAATACAAGAGTTCGTAAGGACCGCGCGGGCCACTTCACCTATTGTAACTTAGGCCCCAGCTTGCCAGTAAATTAAGAAAGTCTACCGGCGGATCAGCTTCGAAAAGCAACTGCTCGCCGGTTACCGGATGGGTAAACTCCAGTCGGCAGGCGTGAAGTGCCTGGCGCCCCATACCACTTACTGACCGACCACCATAAACAATGTCGGCAACTAATGGGTGGCCGATGTGGGCCATGTGCACGCGTATCTGATGTGTCCGCCCCGTATGCAAAATACAGCGGACAAAACAGCCGTCATCTCCATTTGCCAATTGCACAATGTCAGTTTTTGCTAGCTTCCCAGCCAGACTGTGCAAATCCACAACTGCCATCCGTAACCGATTACGAGGATCCCGTCCAATGGGCATATTCACGGTGACTTTATTGTGCTGTACCCAACGATTGTGAGCCAACGCTAAATATTGGCGACTTACGTCACGTGCGGCAATAGCACTCACCAAGGCATCCATGGACTGCCGTGTCCGTGCCACCATCATTAAGCCACTCGTATCTTTGTCTAATCGATGAACGATGCCGGCCCGTGGCATATCGCGACATGCAGGATCGTATGCAAGCAAAGCGTTTAATAGCGTTCCACTCCAATTTCCCGGAGCTGGGTGCACCACCAAGCCAGCGGGCTTATTGATCACCAACAAATGCGCGTCTTTGTATATAACGTTTAAGGTGATGTCTTCGGGCTTAAAAGCTTGGCTTTGGGGGGTTGGCCTCAATTCGACGACAATTTCATCACCGGCTTTTACCTTAGACGCGGGCTTGCTTGCTTGCTTTCCATTAACGCGCACGGCATTCAGCGCAATAAGCTGCTGCAAGTAGCTCCTAGAAAACTCAGGAACCATGTCCACCAACGCCCGGTCCAGTCGCTCACCATGCTGAGACTGAGGAACGGTATCGGTCCTGACCTCGACCGTCACATCGTCCACGTCTTCCATATCCGGGTCTAAAGGTGCGGTCGATATAATGGTGGCGGTGTTGTTCAAGAAGGTTCCCACAATGTTGCGAGTTAAATTATCGGTCGTTTATGCAGGATTTCTTGCAACTGTTGCACTGCTCTTGGCTGGCTGTTCTTCGGCAGTTGTGGACAAAACAGCCGGAATGAGTCCTAACACTCTGTACTCAGAGGCAAAAAGTGAAATGAGTTCAGGTCAGTGGGATAAAGCCGTCCCACTACTAGAAAAGCTGGAGTCTCGCGCAGCAGGGACACCCTTGGCTCAACAGGCACAACTAGATAAGGCTTACGCAAACTACAAGTCCGCAGAACCAGCGCAGGCACTTGCAACCCTAGAGCGTTTTATAAAATTACATCCAGCCAGTCCTGCTATGGACTATGCGCTGTATCTCAAAGGCATCGTAAACTTCAATGATGATCTGGGGATGTTTTCAGCGGTGACTCGCCAAGATTTGGCAGAACGAGATCAGAAAGCAGCAAAGGAGTCATTTGAATCCTTTAAAGAACTTACATCGCGATTTCCAGACTCTCGGTACTCTGTCGATGCCCGACTGCGCATGAACTATATCGTCGGCTCTTTGGCGCAATATGAAGTCCATGTAGCGCGCTATTATTTTAAACGTGGTGCCTATTTGGCGGCGATTAATAGAGCTCAAGCCGCCGTTACAGAATACCGCGATGTTCCCGCACTTGAAGAGGCACTGTTTATTCTTTATAAATCTTATGAAGCACTGGGCATGATAGATCTTCGTGATGATTCGAGAAGAATATTAGAGAAAAATTTTCCTCATTCAGATTTTTTGTTAAGTGGTAGCAAAGCTAATCAAGATCCGTGGTGGAAAGTTTGGTAAGCGCTTGCAGCGCACTGTGGTACTGATCAGCTGTTTCCAAGCGACGCATAGGCGGCAGTGCAGCCAGCAGTTTTTTTCCGTACCCCATGTTGGTCAGACGAACGTCACATAGCACCAAAATACCTCGATCGGTTTCTCTGCGAATTAATCGCCCAGCACCCTGCTTTAAGGCGATTGCAGCATGCGGCAAATGCAGATCTTTAAACGCGCTACCTCCCGCATTTTCAATTTTTTTTGCTCTTGAATGCTGAATAGGATCGTCTGGCGGAGCGAACGGCAGTTTATCCACCACTAGCAACTGCAATACTGTTCCGGGTAAGTCAACGCCTTCCCAAAATGAAGCCGAAGCGACTACTAGACAACCTCTAGTTTCAGTGGCGGCGTGCATCGCACGAATAATTTCTTGCTTCGGCGCCTCGCCTTGGACCCACACGTCGATATTCGCCATCGCAGATAAAAATAGCGAACGAATTTCGCCACCAATTTGCCGCATAGCTTTCAGTGTTGTTGTAAGTACCAAGGTGCGGCCTCCAAGCTTCACCGCCCCCTCAGCCGCCAATTTGGCAACGAACAAAGGGTGCTGTGGTGCATTAGGTGCAGGGAACCCAACAGGAACGTAACAAGATGCTTGTTGCGCGTAATCAAACGGGCTCTCTACCTTCAGAACCTTTGCATTTTTAAGGCCGCAGGAATCAATAAACCACCGCAATGTGGGCTCGTGCCCTAAAGTCGCCGAAGTGAATATCCACGATTTTTTGTTAGACACGTCCGAATCGCGGGGCAGCACTTTACTGCGCATAGTTAGCGCGATGTCCAGTGGTGATTGATACAACTTCAGGTTATTGCCAAATTCTACCCAGCGAACATAATCCGGCTCACACAGCTTTTGAAACGTAGCCACGCCATCTTGCAAGCGCTGCAAGCGCTGCAGCATTGCACTCAACTCTGGCGATATCTCACTGACCACTGCCAACGCACGTTGGAGTGCGGTCAACGCGCTGGCAACCAGATTAAAACCACTGACCCAAACACTTGCTTCGACGCCTGCAGGCGCAAAATCAACCCAACCAGTACGTGCGACAGATCTACCTGCTGATCTACACCAAGTATCTATCGCTTTGCGCAAATCAAACAGCAATCCGTCCCAGTCGGCAAAACCGCGAGCGTTGGCTAATGTGACTGTACGCACATCCGACACAATACTTTCGAGCTGACTACTGGAGAGTTGGTGTCCCATAAATTGGACGCCAATCTCGTTTATCTGATGTGCTTCGTCAAAAACTACACTTTTTACAGTTGGCAATAACTCCGCCACTCCTGACTCCCGAACATTCAAATCAGCAAAAAACAGATGGTGATTCACCACCACCAGATCAGCCGCCATGGCGTTGCGCCGCGCCAAATTCACATGGCAAGTTGAAACCTGTGGGCAGCTACCACCTAGACAGTTATCACGCGTCGACGACACCAGTGGAATTACGGAGGAGTGCTCGTCCAGCGTAACCACATCCGCCAGATCTCCACTCCGAGTCTCGAGCGCCCAAGTCTCTACAGCTGCGAGCTGGCGTAAATGAACCGGATCGTCAAAAGTCGCATCCAGTCTGGCATTACTCAGCCGGTAAAGGCAAAGATAACTCGATCGGCCCTTCAGTACAGCAGCCCTCACCGGCACTGACAGTACTGCTAGTAGTTTAGGGATATCTGTTTTATAAAGTTGGTCTTGGAGCGCCTTGGTAGCCGTGGACACCAACACCCGTTCTCCGCTGAGTAACGCTGGCACCAAATAGGCATAGGTTTTACCTATTCCAGTGCCTGCCTCCACAGCAAGTACGCCGCCCTCCTCCATGGTGCGAGCGACCTCTACGGCCATCTCGCTCTGCCCAGCCCGAACTAAATAATTGGGTACGCAACGCGCGAGCAAGCCCTCTTTGCCAAACGCTTCTGAAACATCTTTCACTAGCTTCATAGCTCATCACTATGTTCTGTGCCTAGCTCAATAAACCGGCGCTCTGGGGAATGTAGATTGGGGTTCAAGGAGTTTGAGTAAAGGTACGTGATTAAATCGCAAATGGCATCGTTGGTGCCTCGATAATACGTGCAACCCTATCGGATAAAAAGTATTGCTCCCGCAATCATCACAATGTCAAACGGCTATCGACTCACCGCTTCTACCGGCATCCACAAGGGTGACCGTGAATACCAACAAGATCAGGTAGCACTGCTACAACACGCGCGTATCAACGGCTGTATTTTGGCGATTGTTGCTGATGGTATGGGGGGGCGCAGCGGAGGACGTAAAGCATCAGATCAAGTGATGATGACAGCCAAACAGTTGTTTGAGCGCTACGATCCACTGACTGAAGACGGTAACGGTTTGTTAACACAAATCATACAAGAGGCCCATATCGTCATTAAGCTGACTGCCATATCATCTGAGGAAGAGCCGCACAGCACACTGGCCGCTTTTCTAATAAACCCTCGTGGCGACTGCCATTGGGCCCATACGGGTGACTCACGCATTTATCACTTCCATAATAATGACTTAGTGAAGCGCACTCTGGATCATTCTTATGTACAAACGTTGGTTCAACGTGGGGACATAACAGAGGCGCAGGCAGCGGTACATCCACAATCCAATATTTTGATGGGCTGCCTTGGAACTGAAGAAGACCCACCTGTAGGATACCATTCCTTATCACAACTACAGTCAGGTGACACCTTAATGGCTTGCAGCGATGGCGTGTGGCATTATTTTACCGACAACGAAATCGGGGCGGTTTTATCGTCTTTATCGGCTCGCGAAGCAGCAGAGTTTTTGATCGACAAGGCCAGATCGCGCGGACGAGGCACAGGCGACAACCTTTCTTTGGTCATCGTGAAGTTGGAACCACTGGACCTCAATTAGGGCGTAGTAGGCAAGCCTGACGCTGCAGGTTTTCGTTCTCTGACACGCCTGTCGCGGTTTTCGCGGTTCTTTTTGGCCTCTAACTGTTTGGCTTCATAGCCAGCTCGGTTTTCGCGCTGTCGTGCGGCAGTGATACTTACCTTTGGCTCTTTAGCCACCTCACCGCTACTTGATTGCCTGTTGGAAGCCGGGTTACTCACCGACTTACTGCCTGACGTTGGAGGTACTAGCCCATCACCCAAAGGCGCGCTTAGGACTTCATTTGCCCGTTTTTCCCGGGTATCGGCACGGTCGACTAATTGCTGGTGCTGCACTATCGCGCGTTCCAGTCGCTCGCGGTCTTTAAGTTGATTGTCTGCTTTCTTGATGGCAGATAAACGAGCGAGGCGTTCGCGATTTACATCATTTAGGCACCCGGTGACTGCGAATTGGCGTTGGCACTGCGTATCTTTGGCGTCAAAGTAGCGCAATGCGTTATCGCGCTGAACAGCCAAGCTTTGCCGTTGATCCGAGATACTTTCAACGGCGTGCGCCATTGAAACGCTGACACCGCTGGATAGAAATAAAACCAGCAAAATCCACACCCTACCGCCGGGTAGCAAGGTCATGTCAATCTCGTGTCGACAATGCGGCGCTCGAGATCCAGAAACTCCTGAGATTGCATTTCCTTGAGCCTAGAAACAGTGCGAGGAAACTCGTGCGCCATAGGTCCCTCGGTGTATAAATCCTCAGGAGGAACGGCTGCGGACATGACCAACTTAACGCGCCGGTCGTACAGCACATCGATCAACCATGTAAACCGACGTGCTTCTGAAGCCATACGCAGTGGCATGTGGGGCACATTGCTCAAAAAAACGGTGTGAAAACACGAGGCAATCTCAAGATAGTCATTTTGCGATCTAGGACCACCACACAGTACCTTGAAGTCAAACCATACGGCGCCGCCCGCTTTGCGGTGGGCTAGTATTTGCCTGGCCTCAATGTGCAAAACCGGGTTTTCATCGCGGGTTTCTGCTAACGCGTTAAACGCGAACTCCATGGCCTGGTCAGCCTTGGCGCCCAAAGGCATGTGGTACAAATCCACCGCCTCCAAAGTACGTCTGCGGTAGTCGGTGCCGTTATCAACGCTCAACACCTGAAGCTTGTCGTTAAGCAATGCAATAGCTGGAAGAATACGGTCACGGTGCATGCCCCCAGGGTAGAGGTCATCTGGTTTAAAGTTAGACGTGGTGACAAAACCAACGCCATTTTCGAATAACGCTGACAGCAAGCGGTGAAGAATCATGGCATCGGTAATGTCTGCCACATGAAATTCGTCAAAACAAATCAACCGATAGCGCACGGACATCCTCTTGGCGAGTACATCCAGCGGGTTGACCGTACCCTTCAGGTCCGACAACTCACGGTGCACCTCACGCATGAACTCGTGAAAATGCAGCCGCGTTTTACGCTTGAGTGGAACCGCGTTGTAAAAGCAATCCATCAAAAAACTCTTACCGCGCCCGACACCGCCGAACATATATACACCGCGGGGAATGTCGGGTCGGTTAATCAGCTTTTTTAATGCGTTAGAGCGCTTTTCTTTGAATGCAGTCCACTCGGTGGCACACCGCTCTAGTGCCTCCACCGCGCGCAACTGGGCCGGGTCAGCAGTAAAACCGCGAACCTTCAGCTCTGCTTCATATGTTTGCTTGACGCTCAGAAATTACCTCTAGAAATGCTATGTTTTTAGTAGCTGCTTACGCAGTCTGCACGGGAGCTCGCAGCTACTTTTGCATAAAAATTAGAAGTTTAACGTACGCTTATCCACTGCCAACGCCGCTTCCTTGGTAGCCTCACTCAAGGATGGGTGAGCATGGCAAATTCGTGCGATATCCTCGGCACTAGCCCTGAACTCCATGGCAACAACAGCCTCAGAAATCAACTCACTGGCCTGGGGCCCAACGATGTGCACACCCAATATTTCGTCGGTCATGGCATCGGCCAAGATCTTCACAAAACCGGTGGTATCACCCAGTGCGCGGGCACGTCCATTGGCCAAGAATGGAAAGCTGCCCGCCTTGTACGCAACGCCATCCGCTTTGAGTTGCTGCTCGGTGCGGCCCACCCAAGCAATCTCGGGGCTCGTGTAGATCACCCAAGGCACGGTGTTGAAGTTGACGTGCCCGTGCTGACCGGCAATGCGCTCGGCCACGGCAACACCCTCCTCTTCTGCCTTGTGCGCCAACATGGGTCCACGCACTACGTCACCCACTGCCCACACGCCAGGCAAGTTGGTTTTGCAGTCATCGTCGACCACAATCGCGCCGCGCTCGTCCAGTGCCAGACCCACCGCTTCGGTGTTCAGACCGATAGTGTTGGGCACACGGCCGATGGAGATGATGAGCTTGTCCACGTCCAGCGTCTGGGCTTCGCCTTTGGCGTTGGTGTAGGCGACAGAAACGCCTTTTTTGCCGCTCTTGATCTCGCCGACCTTCACGCCCAACTCAATCTTTAGACCCTGCTTGGTGAAAGCCTTGTGCGCTTCTTTGGCCACCTGCTCGTCCACAGCACCCAGGAAAACCGGCAGGCCTTCGAGAATGGTGACCTCTGCGCCCAATCGCTTCCAGACCGAACCCATCTCCAGACCAATCACGCCCGAGCCAATCAGGCCTAGCTTCTTGGGCACTGCGCCGATGTTCAACGCACCGTCGTTGGACAGCACATTGACTTCATCAAACGGGGTGCCGGGCAGCGCGCGAGCGTTGGAACCGGTGGCGATGACGATTTGCTTTCCGGTAATGACTTCTGCCGCAGTACCTGCCACATTGATCTCGTAGCCACTGTCGACAGCTTTGACGAAGGAAGCGCGGCCGTGGAAGAAGGCAATCTTGTTCTTCTTCAAAAGGTACAAGATGCCGTCGTTGTTCTGCTTCACCACGGTGTTCTTGCGGGCAATCATCTTGGCCACATCCATGCTCAC
>JBJOLD010000128.1:0-5821 GCA_046045765.1 Pseudomonadota bacterium
GGGCGGTCAGGCCAATGCCTACCATGCGTTCCCAGTCTTTGCCCATCGTGGCTTGCATGTGGGCCAGGCCTTTTTCAATGTTGGGCAGCACCACATCGGGGTCGGGGTAGGGGTAGGTGTACTGCAGGCGGTGCCGGGGCTGGCCCAAAAAGTCGGATACCAGCACCTCCAGACTGCGCCGGCCTACCTGCAAGCCCAAGCTGTAAGCGCCGTCCGGGTTCAAGCTCAGTGGAACCGAGGGTTGGCCAATTTTGCCGCGCACGCGGTCTTGTTTGAGCAGCAGCCCGTCGTCAATCAAGCGGCTAACGATGATAGCCACGGTTTGCGACGACAACTGCGTGAGCCGCGCAATATCGGCCTTGGCAATGGCCCCGTGGTGGCGAATGGCCTGCAGCACAATGCGCTCGTTGAACTGGCGCATTCCTGTGTGGTTGGAGCCGCGCATTTGGCGCGGGTCGCGGGTAAAGGAAGTTTCAGCTGTCAAAGCGATTCGCACTAGTCCAAATTAGTTGAGGATGACGCCTTTGCAGAACATGGCGTTGCCGTACGCCGTGGCTTCGCCGCTCTGCACAATCAGGCTTGCACCCTTTATCTTGTCATAAAAAGCAAACCGTTCTACGGGTTCGATTTTTTCTCCCAACAGGCCATCTTCCACCAACAGGTCTACCAAGGACTGCTGCGCCAGTGTACGGTGGTCTTGCGCCGTGTTGCATGAATGCATGTAGGCTGCAGGGCAAGGTACATCTACCGCCAATGGTATGACGGATAAAACAGCCTTAGAGACGCGCTCCAAGCTATGGCCGGGCAGCCGCACCACCGGTTTGCCGTTGCTCAAAAAGTCCGCAGTAAAGTTGGCATCTACCACCGCAACCCATTCACCGTGGCCCATGGCGCACAAGTGCATTAGCAGCTCGGGTGTCAAAAGAGGGTCGATTCCTTTTAGCATGCCACGGCCTCTTGTGATTGCAGTTTGGCGGGGTCGATGGCGCCGGTAATCAGACCTACAATTTCTTCGGGGTTGGTTTCACGGGTTAGGCGGCTGCAGATGATGCGGCCTTGGCGGAACACCCAAATGCGGTCTACCAGGTCAAAAACTTGGCGCAGATTGTGGCTGATGATGATGAGCGGAATGCCTTGCTGTTTCAGCCCCTTGATGATTTGCTCCACACGCGCGGTTTCAGCCACACCCAAGGCGGCGGTGGGCTCGTCCAGAATAATGAGCTTCTTGGCAAAACCCGCAGCACGTGCAATGGCCACACATTGGCGTTGTCCACCTGACATGCCGCGCAGGCTCTCCGACATGTCTTGAATCTTCACCCCAGTGGTGGACAGCATGGCAGTGGATTTTTCGCGCATGGCCTTGTGGTTCAGGATAGACAGCGGCCCCAGGTTCAGGCGCGTGATTTCCCGGCCCAAGAAGATGTTGGCAGGCACATCCAGGTCTTCGGCCAGTGCCAACGTTTGGTACACGGTTTCAATACCTTTTTCGCGTGCGTCCAAAGGCGAGTCGAAGTGCACGGTTTGGCCGTCCAGGCTAATTTCACCTTCGTTTGGGCGCTCAGCCCCTGTGATCAGGCGTACGAAAGTGCTTTTGCCCGCACCGTTATCGCCCACGATAGCGGCATGCTCACCAGGCAAAAGCTGAAAGTTTGCGCCAGTAAGCGCTTTGACGCCACCGTAGTGTTTGGTCAGGCCGCTGATGCGCAGCACAGGTTGGGCAGAGGTCATGGGTGCAATCTCAATAGCAGAAGTGGCTGCAAGCATGCCACGTTCCAGTGAAAATCGTATTAGTAAAACTACTAGGTTTATTTAGTCGGGATTCTGATTTAATCCAATCCCAGCAAGCGACGGGTCGCCTTAAACATTCAGCGCTGCTAACCCTAACTTAAACACTTGGAGATACACATGAGCATCAAGCGCACTATGGGCCGTCTGGCCATTGCAATGGCAACAGTCGGTCTGATGACTGCCGCTATGGCCGAAACCACCGTGGCCTATATCACCAACGGTAACACTAACGAAGGCTGGACGTTGATCAACGGCGGCGCCAAGAAAGCTGGTCAAGCTAAGGGCGTGAAATTCATTGAATTGGCCGCTGAAAAAGGTGAGTTGTCCAAGCAATTGGCCATCGTTGAAGACATGATCACCCGCAAGGTGAACGCCATTGCTATCGCACCTGTAGACAGCGCTGGTATTGCCCCCGCTATCAACAAGGCATTGGCCGCTGGTATCAAGGTCGTGGCTGTGGACACAGGTATCACTGGCGCCAAGATCACTTCGTACGTGGCTACCGACAACATCAAGGCCGCCATGGTCCAAGGTGACTGGGCTGCTGGTCAAGTCAAAGACGGCGACACCGTGATCTACATCACTGGTGATTTGGGTCAGTCCACCGGCCAAGAGCGTAAAAAAGGCTTCTTGGATGGCCTGAACGCCAAGCGCAAAAACGTCAAAGTAGTTGAAGTATCCACAACGTGGGACCAAACCATGGCCCAAAACGGCGTGGAAACTGCTCTGCGCGCCAACCCTGGTGTCAAAGTGATTGCTTGTGCATGGGACGGCGGCGCTTTGGGTGCCAAGGCTGCGTTGATGGCTGCTGGCAAGAAAGCTGGCGAAGTCATGATCGCTGGTTTTGACGGTTCTCCAGGCGGTCTGGACATGATGAAGCAAGGCTGGCAGAGCGCCAACGCTGCGCAGATGTTGGCCAAGATCGGTCAAGTCGGCGTGGAAACCGCCATTGCTGCAGCTGAAGGCAAGACCGTTAGCGCCCGTATCGACACTGGTTCTTTCCTGGTGTTGCCAACCAACGTGGACGCGTTTGCCAAAGACTCTGGCGTAGCCCAGTTCATGAAAGTGAAATAAGCAGCCCAACCTTTGAGCTGTAAATAACATTCACCTTGCGTGAGTGAAAGACGACCGCCGTGTGGCGGTCGTCCTTTTGATTGAGGAAAATAATCCATGAAGTCCCCCGCACACCAATTTGTCAACCAAATTACCCGCCAAGAATGGTACGGCGCACTGGTCGCCGTTTTGGTGCTGGGTGTACTGCTGACGATTGCCTCCCCCTATTTTTTAACCACCGGTAACCTGTCCAATATTTTGGTGCAGGCCTCCGTGATTGCGCTTCTGGCGGGTGGCCAAACCTTTGTCATCTTGACCGGCGGTGTGGACCTGGCTGTAGGTGCATTAACAGCGCTGGCCGGTGCAGTAGCCGGACACATGATGATCAAGCTCGGCATTGACCCCTACGTGGCCATGGCTGCTGCGTTTGGCATCGGCGCTGCCGTCGGCGTTTTCAATGGTTATCTGGTCGCTTTTGTAGGTATTCCGTCGTTCATCGTGACCTTGGGCGGCTTAACCCTGTGGCGCGGCATGGCGTTTGAATCCACAGGTGGCTTTGACAACTCGGGTATGCCCGACCCGCTGCCTTTTATAGGTTATGGCCAGTTGCTCGGTGTGCCTATGCCCATCTGGATAACGGGCATGTTTTTTGTGGTGATGGCGTTTGTGCTGTCCAGCACCAAGCTGGGCCGCTATGTGTATGCCATGGGCTCTAACGAGATGGGGGCGCGCCAAGTGGGCATCAACATCCGTTGGTACAAGTTGGGTGTGTACATCGTCTCTGGCCTGTGCTGTGCACTGGGTGCCATTGTGCTGATGGCACGTATGGATTCCAGCAGCGGCAAGATGGCGCAAATGTTTGAGCTGGATGCCATCGCCGCCGTTATTTTGGGTGGCACATCGCTGTTTGGCGGACGCGGCAGCATTTGGGGCAGCCTGTTGGGCGCGGTGCTGATCACCATGATTCGCAACGGCATGAACCTGATGGAAATCTCTCAGTTCAAACAAATGATGGCCATTGGGGCCGTGGTGATTATTGCGGTGTGGATTGATGTGATTCGCCGCCAACACTTATTGAAAAAATGACAACTCCCATTTATGTTCTAGGCGAAGCCCTGATGGACTGCGTAGCGCAGCCCGACGGCACGTTGCGTCCATTCATTGGCGGCAGCCCCTTCAACATGGCCCGCGCCGCTGCCCTGCGGGGCGCACAAGTGGCGTTTTTAAATCCGTTTTCTACAGACCGTTTTGGCGCACAAATGGTTGAGCAGTTGGGCCGTGACGGTGTAGCCCAATCCTTGCCTTCTAGCCGCTTGCCCACCTCGTTGGCTGTGGTGCAAGTCACCAACGGACAGCCTAGCTACGGTTTTTATCGTGAAGGCATTGCCGACCGCGACTACACGGTAGATCAAGTGCTGACCGCGTTGAAGCAAGTGGCCCCCGGCGTGTTGCACACCGGCTCATTGATGCTGGTTCCGCCAGAGCACACCAAAGTGTTGGCGGTGCTCAGCGGGGCGAAGGCTATGGGCTGGATCATCAGTGTGGATGTGAATTTGCGCCCCAGGCTGGCTACCAATCTGCCAGAGTATGTGGCCGCAGTGCAAGCAGTAGCCGCACTGGCCGACTGGCTCAAAGCCAGTGATGAAGACTTGGAGTTGTTGGGCTTTGCCAGCCCATCGCGCAGCAATGCGCCAGATATTGCACAGCACTTTGCAGCCCTTGGTGCAAGCCGTATTGCACTCACCTTTGGTGCTGAAGGCGCATGGTTACGGGTGGACGGCCACTCAGCCCAGCAAGATGTGCCTCGCGTCACCGTGGTGGACACCGTGGGAGCGGGCGACACTTTTTGGGGTAACTGCGTTGGTGACTGGACGTTGCATAGCGCAGATGCTGCCCAACGCGTGACCACTACATTGGCCAATGCCATGGCAGCTGCGGCAATCAACTGCACCCGCGCTGGGTGCCAGCCCCCCGCATTTGCCGAAGTACAACGCAACGCAGCGTAATTTCTTGCATAAAAAAAAGCCACCCGAAGGTGGCTTTGTGAAAGTCCCCAAAGGGACGTCGTTGGAACCTGTGAAACCCGCCTATTGATTGGTAGTGTTTCGATCCTTGTGAACTGTGACAGCAGTTAAGTTGTACTGTAGAGAGAATGCTGGCACACCGGTATCCCCCAAATGGGTGAGTCGGCACAGTTTTTTTGCATAATTCAGGCGGTTTTTGGCAAGCGCACTTCAAAACATGCACCGCCGCCGCTTTGGTTACTGCAGCTTACGTTGCCACCGTGGCGCAGAGCAATAGATTTGACCAGTGCCAGCCCCAAGCCCACACCGCCATCGCGTTCAGACGCGCCAGGCAAGCGGTAAAACGGCTCAAAGATACGATCTTGCTGGGCTTGTGGCACTCCGGGGCCACGGTCGCAAACTTGTATGACGGCTTGGCCAAGTTCGGAGTCGAGCCTGAGCACCACCTCGCCTGCGCCGTAGCGGCGTGCATTTTCCAGCAGGTTGCGCACTACGCGGCGCAACAATTTGGCCACTCCTGGCACCACCAGTGAGGCCACACCCGTCTTCAAGCTGGCACCGCTGCGCGAGCATTCCTCCGCGGACAGGCCCACCAAATCAACAGGCTCAACTGTTCCCAGGTCGGACTCTTTGGCATCCAGGCGGCTGGCCAGCAAAATCTCTTCTATCAGCTGGTCCAACTCTGCAATGTTGCGTGTGATCTCTTCGCGTGCCAGGCTGGCGGGATCGCCGCCCATGAACTCCAGACCCATGCGAATGCGGGTGAGCGGTGAGCGCAGTTCGTGTGACGCATTGGCCAGCAACGATTTCTGCGATGCCAACAGCGCCTCACGCGATTTCACCAGGGTTTCGATTTGCTGTGCGGCATGGTTAAAGCGCGAGCCCAAAAAGCCCACTTCGTCATCACCGCCTTCAGGCACGCGCGCGCTCAGGTCGCCATCGCCCCACTTTTCTAC
>JBJOLD010000165.1:0-7261 GCA_046045765.1 Pseudomonadota bacterium
AGGTCTGACCACGCGGTATCTGGACGCTGAAACGGGTGCGCAATATGCGCGGTTTGGCATCGCGCAGCGCCTGCGGTTTGAGGACCAAAATGTCATCCTAAACACCACCACAACGCCCGCACTGGCCGGCCTGAGTGATGTGCTGCTGGGTGCGTCAGTCAATGTGAATGACCATTGGGCACTCGAATCCACCGCCCAGTACAACGCTAAAACTGAGCAGTCTGAGCGCTCCACCATAGGCGCTCGTTACAACCCCGGAAATTACCGGGTGGTCAACGGGGCTTATCGTTTTCAGCGCAACGTGAGTGAACAGGTCGATGTGAGTTGGCAATGGCCTTTGGGTGACCTGTTGGGAGGCCGTAGCTCGCCTCCTGCGCTAGACAGTGTTGTAGGGCCAGGGCGTTACTACGGGGTGGGGCGACTGAATTACAGCCTTAATGAGCGGCGCCTTGTCGACACTGTGTTGGGGGTCGAGTACGATGCTGGCTGTTGGTTGGCCCGGTTTGTATTGGAGCGGGTACAGACCAGCACCTCCACGGCGACACAGCGCCTGTATTTTCAGCTGGAGTTTGTTGGATTTACCCGGTTGGGGGTAGACCCTCGCAAGACACTGGCGCAGAATATTTCGCGCTACCAAAATTTACGCGAATCAGGCACCAACAACAGCCGCTTTAGTAATTACGACTAGCAACCAAAATTAAGCAAAACATGAACTCTCGCGCGTGGGCCGTGGCCCTGGCAACCTTGGCTTGCTTTGGCAGCACTGTGGCACAAGCACAGCGCACCCAGCAGGCAGATTACATTGTGGCGGTGGTGAATTCTGAGCCAATTACCAATGGTGAGGTGCGTGCGCAAATGCAACGCATTGCCGCCCAACTGGCCCAGCAAGGGCAAAAAGTACCTCAGCAAGACGAATTCAAACGCAATGTGCTGGAGCGTCTTATTGCTGAGCGCGCACAGTTACAACTGGCCCGTGAGTCGGGTATTCGCATTGACGATGGGGCCGTGGACCAAGCAGAGCTGGCAGTCGCCAGTCAAAACGCGGTGGATGTGGCTGAATTGCGTCGCCGCGCTGCCAAAGATGGCCTGGATGTATCTGCTTTCAGAAACCAATTGCGAGATCAGTTGTTGCTAAGCCGCTTGCATGAGCGCGACGTGACATCCCGCATTCGCGTAACTGACCAAGACATTGACCGCCTTATTCAAGAGCGCCAAGCCAACAACACTGATCCGTTTACCCAAGACATCAATCTGGCGCAGCTGCTGATTGCGGTGCCAGAAAAAGCCTCAGGTGAGCAATCGGCGCAGTTGTATTTGCAAGCGCAAAAGGTGCTGGACCGCATCCGTGCTGGCGAAGACTTCAATCTTTTGGTGCAGCAGTTGTCGGCTGCAGACCGTAAGAATGACGGGCAATTGGGCCTACGCCGAGCAGACCGTTATCCGCCGTCGTTTGTTTTGGCAACCCAAAAGCTCAATGTGGGCGAGGTGTCTGACCTGGTGCGCTCGGGCGCGGGCTTTCACATATTGAAAGTGGTGGAGCGGCGCGCTCCTGTGCAACTGGTGCAAACAGTAGTCCAAAGCCGGGCGCGTCACATCTTGCTACGTGCCGGACCACAATTGCCAGAGGCCGCCGCTATCGCCAAGCTGACAGATTACAAGCGCCGTATTTTGAGTGGCAGCGCCGAGTTCCAGTCACTGGCCCGCGAGTTTTCGCAAGACGGCAGTGCCGCGCAAGGTGGTGACCTGGGCTGGGTCCAACCTGGCAGTTTTGTGCCTGAGTTTGAGCAGGCCATGAACCGTTTAAATGAAGGTGAAATTAGCAATCCGGTGGTATCGCGGTTTGGGGTTCACCTGATTCAGTTGATGGAGCGTCGCCGTGTGGATTTGAGTCAACGCGAGCTGCGTGAAGTGGTTCGTGCTCAATTGCAAGAAGCTAAATACGAAGAGGCTTACAGTCTGTGGGCCCGCGATCTGCGCGAACGCGCCTTTGTTGAATTGCGAGAGCCACCCCAGTGAAGCACATTGCACGCAAGCGTTTTGGCCAGCACTTTTTGACCGACGGCGGCATCATTGATGCCATCGTGGATGCCATTGCACCCAAAGCGGGCCAGCATATGGTGGAGATCGGCCCTGGTTTGGCGGCACTAACACAGCCCTTGGTGGAGCGCCTTGGCCACCTCACAGTGATTGAGTTAGACCGCGATTTGGCTGTGCGCTTGCGCGGCCACGGCCAGCTTACGGTGATCGAATCTGACGTGTTGAAAGTTGATTTTTCTCACGTCCAACAAGCGCAAGCAGCTATCAAAAGTGTAGCATTCGATGTCGCTTATGAAGAGCCCTTAATCAAGTTGCGCGTAGTGGGCAACCTGCCCTACAACATATCTACGCCCATTTTGTTTCACCTTTTGGGCTACGTGGACGTTATTGAAGACCAGCACTTTATGTTGCAAAAGGAGGTGGTTGACCGCATGGTAGCCAGCCCGGCCACTTCTGACTACAGTCGCTTGAGCGTGATGCTGCAATGGCGCTACGCTATGGAAGATGTGTTGTTTGTGCCTCCCGAAAGCTTTGATCCGCCGCCGCGGGTGGACAGCGCGGTGATTCGCATGGTGCCTTTGGCCCAACCACCACAGATCGACCCCAAATTACTCAGCGAGTTGGTTCAGGTGGCGTTTAGCCAGCGCCGCAAAATTTTGCGCCACACCTTGGGTCGGTGGCTGGAAGAAAAAGCATTCTCTGGCGCCTTTGATATCCAGCGTCGGGCCGAAGAAGTGCCGGTGTCGGAATACGTGCAGTTGGCAGAGCAATTGCGGATTTAAGTCACGGTATCTTGTTTTATGATGGCCGCAGAAAAAGGGCTTCCATGAAGAGACGGTTTTACGCGGGGGTTTCGCACCGGTATCGATGTGGGTTGCCGCGTTCGCTTCGGTGCAAGCGCAGCTTTTTGATTTCATCCCAGCTACTGGCGCAGACTACGCCGCTCACTGGTGGTTTTACCAGTCCGCACCAGCGCCTCTGCATTAAAACCCCGTGAAGACACTACTGCAGCGCCTGCTGCCCAGCTCCTTGGTGGGTAGGGTCTTTACGCTTTATATGGCGTCGCTGGTGCTGTTTGTCAGTGCGGCTTTGGGATCGTTTTACCGTTATCAGTTTACGCAGCAAATTGAAGACGAACTGCTCGCAGGTGAAATGATGATGAGCGTAGCGGCCCAAGCGGTGGGCGATAGCGCAGTGATTGGGGATTACGACACTGTCCGCAAAATGCTGGAGCGTGCAATTTCACGTTCTAACTTTTCTAAGGCCCAATTCATTGACACCAAAGGCGGGGCTATCACCACCGTCAACACTGTCAAACAGACGTTGTCGCCCCCTGCGTGGTTGAGTAGCCGTGTGCAAGAAAGCTTGTATGACATCAATCACAATATTGTCGTAGGTGGCAAAAATTACGGTGTCCTGCGCCTGACCTTTGCAGCGGACGAAATTGCTGGCGAGCTGTGGCGCGTAGCGCTGTATGCAATGGCGCTTTCAGCGGTTGCTCTGTTACTGGGCGTGCTGTTTATTGGGCGGCCTTTAAAGCGCTGGCTTGGCAACTTTGACCGAGTTCGCTCCAATGAGGCGGCCATCTTGTCAGGGGCTGTAGATATCAATGCGCTCATTGATGCAGACGCGCCGGTTGAAATTCGACACACCTTCGACATTTTGAACCGTGCCGCCGGTCGATTGTCGGCGCAGCGCGAAGAAGCAGCAGTCACCCTGAACGCCATCAGCGATGCTGTGTTGACCACTGACTCAGACTATGTGATTGTTTATAGCAATCCCGCCGCTGTTCTGCTGCTCGGAGGCCAAGAGCACGCGCTCATTGGACGCAGTGCCAAGCAGTTGTTGCCCACAGCGTTTCGCGACGATGGTGAGCCTCTGGATTGGAAAGTGCGTCGTCTTGAGCGGATTGCACAGAGCGGTGAAAAAACAATTTTGGACACCACCCTGTCCACTATTTATTCCTCTAGCCACACGGTGTTGGGGCATGTTATGGCGATTCGCGATGTCACACAGCAAGATACGCTGGACGTGCAGTTGCGTGCTGAATTGCAGATGCGTCAAAGGGCTTTGGAGTCCATGCGTCGTGTATTGGGCGCGTTTCAGTCGGCAGAAGAGGCCTTGGCAACCCCCTTGCCCGAAAATGATTTGGATACCTTGATTGCGCGCGTGGTGGGCCTGATGAACGAGCGCGAACTCGGCCGGCGCGCGCTGGACAACCAAAAATTTGCGCTCGATCAGCACGCTATTGTCAGTATTACGGATTTGCAGGGCAACATTACCTACGCCAATGACAAGTTTTGTGACATCAGCGGCTATGCGCGCGCCGAATTATTGGGATCTAACCACCGCGTGGTCAATTCTGGCTATCACCCGGCCACCTTCTTTGATGGGTTGTGGCGTGAGATTTCTCAGGGTGGGGTGTGGCGCGGCGAAATTCGAAATCGCAGAAAAAATGGCGACTTTTATTGGGTCGACGCGACTATTATTCCCTTGCAAGGGGGCGATGGCATGCCCGAGCAATACATCGCGATACGAACCGACATCACCACCCGCAAAACCTTTGAAGCCAAGCTTGCAGAACAATTGCATTTCGTAGAGGTGCTGTTAGAGGCAACGCCTACAGCCATTTACCTCAAAGACTTGAATGGGCGCTACTTGCGCTTTAACAAGGCATTTGAGAATTTGTTCGGTATCCAGCGCGATGATTGGATCGGTAAATCGGTTTTCGACCTGGTTCCGGGTGACTCCGCACGCATGATCCATGAAAAAGATCAGGCATTGTTTGCAACTGGAAAAGTGCAATCGTACGAGACGGGCTTTACCCAGCGCCTTACTGGTGAAGTGCGAGACGGGCTCTACTGGAAGGCGCCGCTGACGGATGCGAGCGGTCAGGTTACTGCGCTGGTTGGTACCGTGTTAGATATCACCGACAAAAATTTACTGGAACACGCGCTGCGCGAAGCCAAGCGCACTGCAGAGGCCGCAAACCAAGCTAAGAGCGATTTTCTGGCCAACATGAGCCACGAGATTCGTACGCCCATGAACGGCGTGATCGGTATGACCGAATTGGCGATGGCTACACCGCTGGATAGCACGCAACGTGAGTATCTGACGATTGTGAAAAACTCAGCCCAGTCGCTGATGGTGATTCTCAATGATATTTTGGATTTTTCGAAAATCGAGGCGGGCAAACTCAACATTGAGTCTGTCGACTTTGCGCTGAGTGAGCTGGTCCACGACACACTAAAAACTTTGATGCCCAGGGCACAGAGCAAAGGCTTAGTCTTGGTTGAAAAGTTGGCCTCAGACTTGCCCACCTTGGTACAAAGCGATCCAGTGCGTATTCGCCAAGTGCTTACCAACCTGTGTGACAACGCAATCAAGTTCACGGCCCAAGGCAGTGTCACTGTCGCCGTTGCGCGGAAGCTCTCTGAGATTGAGGAGGCGCAACTTCAGTTCTCAGTAGCAGATACCGGCATTGGCATTCCCGCGGAGAAGCAAAAAACGGTGTTTGAGGCATTTAGCCAAGCCGACAGTTCAACCACCCGCAAATTTGGTGGTACTGGTTTAGGGCTGACTATTTGTGCCCGCTTAGTTGAATTGATGGGTGGGCGCATCTGGATTGAAAGCGTGCCAGGGCAAGGCAGCACGTTCCATTTCACGGTGCGACTTCAGACCGCCCTACCTGCTGCGCCGCAACTGACAGCACGACTCCCCACTGAGACCGCTGTGCAAGCACTCCGTCCATTGAATGTTTTATTGGTGGAAGACCACCCCATCAATCAAATTCTTGCCACGACTTTATTGAAAAAATGGGGTCACAACGTTGTTTTGGCCAAGAATGGGCAAGAGGCTTTGGACCTATTCCCAGGCCAACCGTGGGATGTTGTGCTTATGGATATGCAAATGCCAGTAATGGGTGGCTTGCAAGCTACGCGCTTAATCCGTTCGCAAGAGCCAGTGGGTAGCCACACGCCTATCATAGCCATGACGGCCAACGCCATGGAGTCTGACCGCAAAGCATGCATTGAGGCGGGTATGGACGACCATCTGGCTAAACCCTTCAATGCAGCATCTTTGCAAGCGGTGCTTGCAAAGTACACCTGAAAGCAAAAAGCCCATCACTAAGACGGGCTTTTTGAGCTAAGCGCGATGGAGTTAAGCTGCTGACAGCCAATAACCTGCGTTAAATGGGCTGCTCATACGCAGCGCAAATGGAGAGACGTCCAACAATTTGTCGGTAGGCATTTTTTCGCCTGTCTCGGTGGTCAATTCGATACCGGTCACCGCTGTGGTTGCGGCGGTATTGGTATTTGCCTCATTAGCCCGTTCTGCTTGGCTGGTGGATGCAGAACGGGCTACAGAAAAGAATAGAAGCATCGGAACGGTATTTTCCGGTCTCCCCAATAGTCGGCAGTGTCGCGGAAGATGTCGAGCAGTTGCTCGCGTGCTTCCTTGTCAAACTTGGCATTGGCAGGAATGTGCTCTAACACAGCGATAAACCCGGGCTGAGGGCCCGACTTGTGCACCGGATCAGTCAAACTGTCATACAGCGAGTCAAAGTTTTTCCCGACTTGGGCGGACAACATAAATTGCTGCCCGATCAAATCCAGCACGTCTTGCTTGGTCTGTGCATTGGCCAAATTGGCATACAGGAAGTGGTGACCCAAGCCCTGAGCTGCCTCTTGGAGGTCTGGCACCCTGAAGGCGCGTATCGATTGAACGATATTGTTTCTTACGGTTCGAAGCGGCGTATCCATCCTCGACTCCCTTTCTCAAAGTACAAAATTGACATCACGGCACGATTTTGCGAAAACTCGCATAGTGGTCGGCCGTATAAAAACATGCATCTGGTGCGGTTGCTGTCCCGCCGCAGACAATGCGCTGGGCGCCACGATCACGCGAACTTGGAGTTTTTACGGTGTATTCCCGGTAGTAGCCACGCTTTTGTGAAGGCAACAGGCGTTCGCGATTACCAAACACAACGCCGTCTTTTTCATACGGAAAAGGACCGCCTTGAAAAATGCGCTGGTAGGTGTCTCTCCCTTGTGCCGGAAGTTGCTCTAGCGTGACTGTGGCAATGGTGACTTGCCCTGCCAACGATTTTGCAATTGAACCGCTACAGGCCAGCGTAGCAATAAAAACTACGCTAGTGAGCGCTAACTTGAAAACGCCCTTGCGCACTGAAGACCCCTTTGAACTACTACGGGTAAACCCGAAA
>JBJOLD010000166.1:0-7485 GCA_046045765.1 Pseudomonadota bacterium
TGAACAGCACGGGCAGGATGTCTGCTGCACTGCAGGGATTCTCAGCGCATGCCTGCATCACCTCGTCCAGGCGATCGCGATGGTGCTCGTGCAGTTGCGTGATGCGGGTATGCATGCCCACAAAGGGCTTGCCGTGTGAGGGCAGCACCAGCGTGTCTTCGGGCAAGACCTTGAACTTGTCGATGGAGTCCAGAAACAGCGCCAGCGCGTCGGCCTCGGGCTCTTGCTCGTACACGCTTACGTTGGTGGAGATGCGCGGCAGCATCATGTCGCCGCCAATCATCACATTCAGGTTTTCGCAGTACAGCGCGATATGCTCCGGCGCGTGGCCGTAGCCGCTGATACAGCGCCAGGTGTTGCTACCGATGTGCAGCTTGCCACCATCCAGCATGCGGTGATAGCTCTCGGGCACCGAGGGCACCAAGGAGGGAAAGTAATTGGTGCGACCTCGGATATCTGCCACCATGCCCGGCGCATTGAGCCCATGGGAGGCAAAGAAACCCGCCGCACGGTCGCCGCCAAAGGCGGTGGGCCCCATGCACGCAAAGCGGGCGACTTGGTAATCGGCAGCGCTGATCCACAAAGCCACATTCCATCGCTGGCACAGCCAGTGGGCCAGGCCAATGTGGTCGGGGTGCATGTGGGTGACGATCACCCGCAGCACTGGCAGACCA
The DNA here is from genome assembly GCA_046045765.1 of Pseudomonadota bacterium. GTDB lineage: Bacteria > Pseudomonadota > Gammaproteobacteria > Burkholderiales > Burkholderiaceae_C > Allorhodoferax. Next base: position 675 of record JBJOLD010000166.1, read on the forward strand.
TCGAGCTCGTTGGCAAAGATGGCTTCCCATTGCGCCTTGGCCGCGTCGTTGTGAATGCAGCAGTCCACCACGCTCCAGCCCTGCACACCGTCGATCTCGTCACGCAGCAGCCACAGGTTGATGTGGTTGAGCACAAAGGGCAGCGACATGCGTATCCATTTCACGCCTGGGGCCACCGTGATACTGCCACCAATGTCAGGCAAGGCGTCACCCAGGGGGTAGTGCAGTTGCTGTTCCAGTTCATTCATAGGGCGGGACGACACAAAAATTGTTTCATAATTGACGTTTACGTAAACGTCAACTGATAACGGCATTGTAGGCAGGGTTGCGGCAACCTTCTGTCGCGCACGTTGTGACCTGATTTATGACAACCACATACACCATTGGCGACTTGGCCAAAGAGTTCGACCTTACCACCCGGGCCATTCGGTTTTACGAAGACTTGGGGCTGCTGGAGCCTGAGCGTAGCGGCCCCGGCGGGCGCAGCCGGGTCTATAGCGGTCGTGATCGCACACGGCTCAAATTGACCCTGCGCGCCAAGCGCCTGGGTCTGTCTCTGACCGAGGCCAAAGACATCATCGATATGTACGACAGCCCACGCGATACGGGCGCGCAGCTCACCAAGTTTTTGGATGTACTGGCAGCGCACCGCAAGCAAATAGAGGAGCAAATGGCCGATTTGCAGTCCAATCTCGACGAGATCAAAGAGCACCAGCGCGAAGCGCGCCTCCTACTGAAGAAAGCTGGAGTTAAAAATGACGCAACCTGAAGTGGTCCAACCCAACGCACTGTGGGACCGCGTGCAGGCTAGCCTAAGCCGTCAGGGCATGATGCGCCACTTGGGTGTGAGGCTGGTGCGTGTGCAGCTGGGGTTGGTGGAGCTGGCCTTGCCCTACTCTGACAAAGTCACCCAGCAGCAAGACGGTTTTCATGGTGGTGCCATGGGCGCATTGGCCGATATTGCCGGAGGCTATGCCGGGCTGACGGTGGCCGCTGACGGCATGGAAGTGACCACCGTGGAATACAAGGTCAACTTTCTTAACAGTTTTCAAGACGGCGAACTGCGCGCTACGGGCCGCGTGGTGAAGGCCGGGCGGCGCGTTATTGTGACCACGGCCGAGCTGGTGCACCTTGACGCTAACGGCAAGCGAAGTCCTTGCGCCGTGATGCAGCAAACCCTGATGCCCGTGCCCAAAACCTACTAACCTATTCATTTTTAGAAAATACAAGGAGACAAGCATGAACAACCTGCCCGGCCTGAACTTTCAACTCGGTGAAGATATCGACGCCCTGCGCGATGCAGTACGTGAATTTGCCCAAGCGGAAATTGCGCCGCGTGCCGCTGACATCGACCGCAACGACCAATTCCCTATGGATCTGTGGCAAAAAATGGGTTCCTTGGGTGTGCTGGGCATTACCGTGGGCGAAGAGTATGGCGGAGCCAACATGGGCTATTTGGCGCACATGATTGCGATGGAAGAAATCTCCCGCGCCTCTGCTTCCGTGGGCCTGAGCTATGGCGCGCACAGCAACCTGTGTGTGAACCAGATCAAGCGCAACGGCACCGATGCACAGCGCGCCAAGTACCTGCCCAAGTTGATCAGCGGCGAACACGTGGGCGCACTGGCCATGAGCGAGCCGGGTGCGGGCTCCGACGTGCTGAGCATGAAACTCAAGGCCGAAGACAAAGGCGGCTATTACCTGCTCAACGGCAACAAAATGTGGATCACCAACGGCCCCGATGCCGACACGCTGGTGGTCTACGCCAAGAGCGAACCCGAGCTGGGTGCGCGCGGTGTCACCGCCTTCCTGATCGAAAAAGGCATGCCTGGCTTTAGCATCGCCCAAAAGCTCGACAAGCTGGGCATGCGCGGCAGCCACACTGGCGAGCTGGTGTTCAACAACGTGGAAGTGCCGCTGGCCAACGTACTAGGCCATGTCAACGGTGGTGCCAAGGTGCTGATGAGCGGGCTGGACTACGAACGTGCTGTGCTCACCGGCGGCCCGCTGGGCATCATGCAGTCGGTGATGGACAACGTGATTCCCTACATCCACGACCGCAAGCAGTTTGGCCAAAGCATTGGCGAGTTCCAGCTGATTCAGGGCAAAGTGGCCGATATGTACACCGTGTTGCAAGCCGGGCGCAGCTTTGCCTACACCGTGGCCAAAAACCTGGACCTGCTGGGCACTGAGCATGTGCGCCAGGTGCGCAAAGACTGCGCCTCCGTGATTCTGTGGACGGCAGAAAAGGCCACCTGGATGGCGGGCGAGGGCGTGCAGATTTTCGGCGGCAACGGCTACATCAACGAATACCCTCTGGGCCGCTTGTGGCGCGACGCCAAGCTGTACGAAATCGGGGCGGGCACCAGCGAGATTCGCCGCATGTTGATTGGCAGGGAGCTGTTCGCTGAGACAATGTAGGGGATGCAACCCAAAGACAACCAAGCACCCCGAACCATTCTTCAAAAAATCCTGCACGGCGGCGTGAGCGGCTTTTTGCGCGGGCTGCTGCGTGCATGGGTGCTGGTAGTGCCCTTGGTGCTGGCGATGTCGCTGATCCGCTGGGGGCAACTGGCGTATTTCTGGCCTGCGGGTTACAACGTTCCTGCCGCGGACATTGCCACCGTAGTGGTGCAGGGCTTCCGGTTTGACCTGAAGGTCAGCGCTGTCATTGGCTTTGTGTTGCTGTTGGTGCTGCCCTGGGTGTCCGGCAAGGTGCAGGGCCGTATTGCAGCGGTGGTGGCGTTTGCGTATGTGATGCTGTCGCTGGTCAATCTGCACTACTTCGGCTTTTACAAAACCCCTATTGATTCGCTGGTGTTCGGGCTGGTGGAAGACGATACCGCAGCCGTGTTGCAAACCATCTGGCGCGATTTTCCGGTGATCTGGACGCTGCTGTTGGCGGCCTTGCTCACCTGGGGCTCGGTGCTGCTGCACCGCCGTCTGGTGGCGCGTATGCAGCCCGACGCACTGCTGCAAAGTCGCCATATCGTGGCCAAACTGCTCATCGCTGTCGTGGTGTTTTTCGCACTGTTGTTTGCGGGTAAAGGCACCATCCGCGAGATGGCGCTGCAGCGCCAGCACCTGACCGTGACCACCTCGCAGTTTTTGAATGACATGGTGCCCAACGGCCCCATCGCCTTGAAGTACGCGTGGGACAGCAGGGGCCAGTCGCAAAACCTGTCTGACCCGCTAGTGGGCCTCAAGTCCATGGGCTTTGATTCGGCCCGCGCGGCAGCCGAAGTGTTGGGCCTGCCGCATGGCAGTGATGCCGAGGTCAAGGCTGCACTCACTGTGCACGCGCCTTTGCCTGTGGGTACACCTAAGAAGAACCTGGTGTTTTTCTTGATGGAGTCTTGGAGCGCCGAGCCCATGCTGTACCAGTCACCCAAGTTTGACGTGCTGGGCCGCTTGGCTCCAACGTTAGACAAAGCCTGCCGCTTCACCAACTTCGATTCAGCCCATGGCGGGACACATCCGTCGTTGGAGGCCATTTTGTTTTCTACCCCCATCACCCCGCTTACGCTGGGCGATGTAGGGCGCAAGCCGATTCCCTGGGCGATTGCCAACATCGTGAAGCAGGCGGGTTATCAAACGCTGTTTGTCACCTCTGCCCGCTCAGGTTGGCGCGACCTGAACCGCGTGCTCAAGGTACAGGGTTTTGACGAAGTGGTGGATGCCAATACCCTCAAAGTCGCCTATCCTGAAGCTACGCTGGGCATCTGGGGTGTGTGGGACAGCTATGTGTTCAAGTATTTGAGCAAGCGCATGGCTGCACAGCCTGCCGATAAGCCACTGTTTGTGTTTGTGCTGACCAGCACCAACCACCCGCCTTACGACCTGCCTGCGGATTACAAGCGTGTGCCACGCGACATGGCGCAGTGGAAGGGCGAGACATCCAGCGACACGCTGATTCCCAACCTCGACTCGTACCACTACGCGGCCGATTTGCTGGGTGGCTTTGTTCAAGAAGTGCAAAAAGGCCCACTGGGTGCTAACACCCTGATTGCGGGTACGGGCGACCACAACGTGCGCTCGTTTGGCGTGTATGCCGATGCCAACCGCCGCTACCTGGTGCGCCAGGTGCCGTTTGTGATCTGGGGCAAAGACCTGGCCTGCGGCACGCAGCAAAGCCTGCCTGCCAGCCACCGCGACATGTTTACCACGCTGCTGCCTTTGGCGGGCATTGACGGGCCGTACATCAACAGTGGGCGCAACCTCTTGAAACCCCAAGGCACCCCGCCAGACCCGGTGAATGCACCGCGAGCCATGTTTTTTACCGGCGACGCGAGAAATTCCAAAGGCATGTGGACGCTGGGGAATAAGAACTCCTTTGTCTGCACTTCGGCCAAGCCTGAGGCAAACTGCGAGTTCAATGCGCTGGATGACCAGCAAGAGCGTGCGCGTTACGCCTTGCTGGACTGGAATGTGCGCATTTCGCTCAAGAAATAATTTACACCTATGACCGACAAACTCAACGACCTATTTTCCCGAAACCGTGCTTGGGCCGCAGAGATGGAGCGCACGCGTCCCGGTTTTTTCACCGGGCTGGCCAACCAGCAAAAGCCCAAGTACATGTGGATTGGCTGCTCCGACAGCCGCGTGCCGGCCAATGAAATTATTGGCTTGGCTCCCGGCGAAATTTTTGTCCACCGCAATGTGGCCAACGTGGTGGTGCACTCCGACCTGAATGCGCTGTCCACCATCCAGTTTGCGGTAGAGCGGCTCAAGGTGAAGCACGTGATGGTGGTGGGCCACTACGGCTGCTCAGGTGTCCAGGCCGCGCTGGAAGGCGCGCGCATTGGCTTGGCCGACAACTGGCTGCGCCACATTCAAGACGTGCGTGACCGCCACCGCGAGGTGCTGGAAGTCATCCCTGAGCATGGCCGGGCTGCTGCGCTGTGCGAGTTGAATGTGATCGAGCAGGTGGTCAACGTGGCCCAAAGCACGGTACTGCAAGACGCCTGGGCTGGTGAGCAAGACGTTACGCTGCATGGCTGGGTGTACGGCGTGCACGACGGCCTGGTGCAGGACCTGCACATGACGGTGACCCGCCAGGACGACCTGAATGCGCTGTACCGCGAAGCCATCTCTGGCGTGCGCTTGATACCTCGCAATGTGAAGTAAAAGTGTCCCGGGTGACCGTAGTGCGTAAGCGATCTAGCGGCCGCAATAACGTACACTTCGCCCTGCCCGGGGTGCGCAATGGTTGCGCTGAGATGGATGCCAAACCCGTGAACTTGATCTGGTTCATACCAGCGTAAGAAGTGCAGCGTAGCCTATGGCCCAAGTGCCGTTGGGCTTGAACTTTTCAGGATTTGCGGGGCTGGTGCATTTATTGTCTTCGGGTGACCACATCAGGAGACAACTTTGTGAATGCACCCGACAAACTCGCCCAGTTCATTCGCCTCACGCGCGAACCCCTTCCCGCCTCTACCAAACGCTATTTGCAAGGCAGCCGCCCTGACATCCAGGTCCCGTTGCGCGAAATCATGCAGAGCAATGGCGAAGCCATCACCGTCTACGACACCTCCGGCCCTTACACCGACCCGCGCGCCGACATCGATGTGCGCCAAGGTCTGCCACTGGTACGCGAAGGATGGGTGGATGGCCGTGGCGACACCGAGCTGTATACCGGCCGCCCACCGTTTGCGCTGGACGATGGCCTGAAGAACGGCCATACATCGGAAGGTGGCGATGCACTGGCCGCCCTGCGCGCCCAGGCCGCCGGCCTGCAACGCCAGCCACGCCGAGCAAAAGGCGGTGTGGGCAGCGGCGCCAACGTCACGCAAATGCACTACGCCCGCAAAGGCATCGTGACCCCCGAGATGGAGTACGTGGCGCTGCGCGAGAACCAAAACCTGGAATGGCAGGCGCAGTACCTGGGTAATGCCGAACGCGAAGCACGCCTGGCGGGCAACAGCTTTGGTGCGAGCATCCCCAAGGTGGTAACGCCCGAGTTTGTACGCGACGAGGTGGCCCGTGGCCGCGCCATCATCCCGGCCAACATCAACCACACCGAGCTGGAGCCGATGGCCATTGGTCGCAACTTCCTGGTGAAGATCAACGCCAACATCGGTAACTCAGCGGTCACCTCCAGCATCGAGGAAGAAGTGGAAAAACTGGTCTGGTCTATCCGCTGGGGCGCAGACACGGTGATGGATTTGTCCACCGGCAAAAACATCCACACCACGCGCGACTGGATTGTGCGCAACAGCCCGGTGCCCATCGGCACCGTGCCGATTTACCAGGCGTTGGAAAAGGTGGGCGGCATTGCCGAAGACCTGACCTGGGAGATCTTCCGGGACACACTCATCGAGCAAGCCGAGCAGGGCGTGGACTACTTCACGGTGCACGCCGGTGTGCGCCTGCCCTTCATCCACCTGACCGCCAACCGGGTGACTGGCATCGTCTCGCGCGGCGGCTCCATCATGGCCAAGTGGTGCATTGCCCACCACAAAGAAAACTTCCTCTACACGCACTTCGACGAGATGACGGAGATCATGAAGGCCTACGACGTGAGCTACTCGCTGGGCGATGGCCTGCGGCCTGGCAGCGGCGCTGATGCGAATGACGAAGCGCAGTTTGCCGAACTGCGCACCTTGGGCGAGTTGACGCACAAGGCCTGGCAGCAAGACGTGCAGGTGATGATCGAAGGCCCGGGCCACGTACCCATGCACATGGTGCAAGCGAACATGACCGAGCAGCTCAAGTACTGCGGTGAAGCCCCGTTCTACACGCTCGGCCCACTGACCACCGACATTGCACCGGGCTACGACCACATCACCAGCGGCATTGGCGCCGCCATGAT
>JBJOLD010000219.1:0-4419 GCA_046045765.1 Pseudomonadota bacterium
GTGCAACCGGTGCCGTGGGTGTTGGGCGTTGCAATGCGCGGCGCGCGCATCCAGTGCACTTGGCCCGCTGCCGTGAGCAACAGGTCGCTCACCACTTCGCCCTGCAGGTGTCCGCCTTTTAGCAACACCGCGTGCGCGCCTTTATCCAATAACTCGCTGGCGGCGGCCTGCATGTCTGCCTCCGTTGCCAGCGAGCGCCCTACCAGCAAGGCGGCTTCGTCCAGATTGGGGGTTATAAGCACTGCCCGCTTGAACAACTCGCGCACTAAAACGGCAATGGCGGGGGAGTCAATCAGCACCGCACCGCTGGTGGCCACCATCACCGGGTCAAGCACCACATGGGGCAAGGCATGTCGGTCTATGGCTGCGGCAACTGTTTCCACGATTTCAGGCGAATGCAGCATGCCAATCTTGACGGCATGTACGCCGATGTCTTCGACCACCGCGTCAATCTGGTCACACAGCATCTGCGCAGGAACCCCGTGAATGGCACGCACACCCTGGGTGTTTTGCGCGGTGAGTGCAGTAATAGCGGTCATGCCAAAGCAGCCTAGGGCAGAAAAGGTTTTGAGGTCAGCCTGTATGCCCGCGCCGCCGCCGCTGTCGGACCCGGCGATGGACAGCACGCGAGGGAATTGGTGGGTGAGGGAGGTGGTCATTGTCATATCTTCAAAATTGATGTCAAAGCCGCAGCACAATAACACCATGCACAGCCCACTATGGCCCCTGATCGCTAGTTTTTCTTGGCAAGAGCTGCGCCAGCACCCGTGGCGTAACGCGGCCGCTGTGGTGTCGGTCATGCTGGGGGTGGCGCTGGCGTTTTCAGTACATGTGATCAATGCGTCGGCCTTGGACGAGTTTGCTCAGGCCGTGCGCTCAGTAGGCGGTCAGGCCGACCTGGAGGTGCGCGGCGAAGTGCGTGACGCGCTTTTGGGACGCCTGCTGCTGCATCCAGACGTAGTGGTAGCGTCGCCTGTGCTGGAGCTAAGCACCTATGCGCTGGGCGCGAAACCTGGTGAACGCGCCTTGCTGCGCGTGCTGGGAGTCGATGTGCCGCAAGTGGCGCAACTGTCCCCTGACCTTATTCCCCTGCCCGCAGCTGACGCAGATAGGTTGGCTATTTTTTCACCCAACACCGTATTCCTGAACGCCGCAGCACGCAGCCAACTCAGCGGCACCACATTGCAATTGCAACAGGGCTTGCAATTGCACCCGGTGCAGGTGGCCGGTAGCGTGCGAGCCAGTGGCAGCCCGCTGGCGGTGATGGACATTGCAGCGGCGCAAGATCTGTTTGATAAAACCGGCCAGCTCAGCCGCATCGACCTGCGCCTGCGCAGCGGGGTAGACCGCGCTGCCTTTGTGCGCATGCTGCAAGCAGCGCCCGACTGGCCACGCAACGTGACGTTGACCGAGCCCGCCGACCCTGCTGAACGTATTGGGAATTTGTCGCGCGCCTACCGGGTCAACTTGACAGTGCTGGCACTGGTAGCGCTATTCACCGGAGGTTTTTTGGTGTTCTCGGTATTAGCCTTGAGTGTGACGCGCCGCGCACAGCAGTTTGCGTTGTTGGGTGTGCTGGGGCTAACCGGACAGCAGCGCTTGAAGCTGGTGTTATTAGAGGCCGGCGCTTTGGGGTTGATTGGCAGTGTGCTCGGCATTGCTTTGGGTACGGTGCTGGCGGCATTGGCCCTGCATCTATTGGGCGGCGACCTAGGTGGTGGATTTTTCTCTGGCGCTACCCCTGCACTGCAGTGGAGCCCGTGGGCCGCCCTGGTGTTTGGCACTTTAGGCATGGCTGCAGCGCTGGTAGGGGCGTGGTGGCCGGCGCGGCTGGCGCAGCAGCTCCCCCCAGCACAAACACTGAAAGGCTTGGGCACATTGCACGGCACCGGCAGCCGCCCGCGGCTGGGTGCCGCTTTACTGGCCATGGGCTGTTTGCTGGCGCTGCTACCCCCGGTATGGGAGATGCCGCTGGCGGCTTATGCCAGCGTGGCCTTGTTGCTGGTGGGGGGGATTACTGCCCTGCCCTGGCTGGTGGGCACGGTGCTGGACCAAGTGGCCCCGCTGGTGCAGCGCCACACGCTGGCGCTGCTGGCCGTGGAGCGCGCACGGCGGGTGCGCCAAAGTGCGGCTGTCGCGGTGAGCGGCGTGGTAGCTTCGCTGAGCTTGGCAGTGGCGCTGACGGTGATGGTGGCGAGCTTTCGCACCTCGGTCATGCAGTGGCTGGACACCGTGCTGCCCGCTGCGCTGTATGTACGAACCGCAGGCAGTGGCAGCGCCAACGACACCGCCTACTTTGACCCCACGTTTGTACAAGCCGCCGCCAGTGTGCCGGGTATAGAGCGCCTGACCGCTCAACGCACGCTGCAAGTGCAACTGGACGCCGCCAAGCCCGCAGTCACGCTGATGGCCCGTCCCCTGCATGACGCGGTGAGCCATACCATTACCTTGCCCTTGATCAACCCACCGCTGCCGATTCCACCGGGGCGCATTGGCGTGTACGTGAGCGAAGCGGTGGTGGACCTGTATGGTGCGAAGCCGGGCAGTGATTTACCCGCGCTTTATGCATCATTTAGGCCTGTAGCCCCCGCGCAGAATGCACAAGCAGCTACGTTTTTCATAGCAGGCGTGTGGCGTGACTATGCCCGTCAGTTTGGCACCATCGCCATGGAACAGGCCGATTTTGAGCGCCTGAGCGACGACCGGCGCGTGAATGACATTGCAATTTGGCTCACGCCCGATGCCGACAGCGCAACCGTGCAAACCGCCTTGCGCGCGATTGCCGACCAACGCGCCAACACACCCGGTGGCGAAGCCGGAGCATTGCTGGAATTCGGCTCGGCCAGAGAGATACGCGCCATGAGCCTGAAGATATTTGACCGCAGCTTTGCAGTGACCTACTGGCTGCAGGCAGTGGCCATTGGTATTGGGCTGTTTGGGGTGGCGGCATCGTTTAGCGCGCAGGTGCTGGCGCGGCGCAAAGAATTTGGCCTGCTGGTGCACCTGGGCCTGACGCGCCGCCAGGTGCTGCAGGTGGTGGCTGCCGAGGGCGCAGCCTGGACCCTGCTAGGCGCGTTGGCCGGTGTAGCGCTGGGCCTGGCCGTGGCAGTGGTGTTGGTGCATGTAGTAAATCCCCAGAGCTTTCACTGGACCATGCAACTCACCCTGCCTGGGCAGCGGCTGCTGGCCCTGGGCGCGGCGGTGGTGCTGGCGGGTACTGCGACCGCGTGGCTGTCTGGCCGGGCGGCTGCGGGGCACGACGCAGTGCTGGCAGTTAAAGAGGACTGGTAAAGTACTCTGAGCCACATTCCAACCCATGCCCACCTTATTCGAATCCCTGCCCATTGGCGCTTACCGGTCAACCGTATCGGGGCGGATGTTGCTTGCAAACGCTGCGTTGGTGCGTATGAACGGATATGCCACCGAGAGTGAATTGATCCAAGCCGTCAACGACATTGCACAAGAGTGGTACGTAGACACTACCCGGCGTGCCCAGTTCATGGAGTGTATGAAGCGAGATGGCTGCGTGGTGGATTTCGTGTCCGAAATTTACCGCCACAAAACACGTGAGCGCATTTGGGTGCGCGAAAATGCCCATATAGTTTGGGATGCCTCGGGCACATTTCATTACTACGAGGGCACGGTAGAAGACATTACCATTGCCCAAAAAGCCCAAATGGCGCTGCAGGCCAATGAAGAACTGTTCCGGGAAATCACGGCACAGGTTCCAGGTATGTTGTATCGGATTGTGTTTGTGCCCGGATACCGAGGGCGTTACACCTTCGTGAGTTCGGGCTCGAAAGACTTGTACGGCGTGGACCCCAAAGACGTGCTGGCCAACTCAGCAATACTACGCAATATGCGCCACCCGCTAGACAGCGAATGGGTGGCAAAAGCCGTGCAAGATGCCGTAGCTCGCCGGGCTGCACTCGATATCGAATTTCGGCTCATTACGGCTGACGGGACTATCAAGTGGGTGCAAATGGCATCATCTTGCGCGATGGTCGATGACACCGTACAAGTGCGCAACGGCATCATGATAGACATCACCGCAAGCAAGCGGGCGCAAGCCGAATGGATGCAAAACGAAACCCGCTGGAAACTGGCTCTGGAAAGCACTGGCGACGGCATGTGGGATTGGCATTTGCAAACTGGCGAAGAGTTCTTGTCCCAGCGTTGCAGAGAAATATATGGTTTTAACGAGCACGATCTCCATGATCGCGACGATGCTCTAGACGGCAGGACACACCCCGAAGACGTGCCGCAAATGCTGCAAGACCGCCAAGCGCACTTTAACGGCACGACACCGAGCTATGTCAACGAGCACCGCATTTTGTGCAAAGACGGTTCTTGGAAGTGGGTATTGGCGCGCGGCATGGTCATCAGCCGGGATGCTGATGGCAAGCCGCTGCGCATGAT
>JBJOLD010000224.1:0-2761 GCA_046045765.1 Pseudomonadota bacterium
AGGTCTACACACCTTTCCAGAAACATTGCTGAAGCTTTTCAACGGTGAGAATTTTGGCAAGTTGGTTTTGGAAGTGGCGAAAAATTAGATATAAAACTCTGTAAACCCCGTCCAATATGCACAACAAGCTACTAAATTTATAGCACAAGTCACCTCGCCGCGTTGGGGAAGAACAGCTGTTCGCCACCAATTTTGTAGCCCGCAATCACGCCCTGCCCTGCGCTGGAGGTGACCCAGTCCACAAACTTCTGGCCTTCCACCACTTTGGTTTGCGGATGCTTGGCAGGGTTGACCAGCATGACGCCGTATTGGTTAAACAGACGCTTATCGCCCTCCACCAGCACTGCCAGGTCGCCCCGGTTTTTGAAGTTGAGCCAGGTGCCGCGGTCGGCCAGCACATAGGCGCCAGTGCTGGACGCCATGTTCAGCGCAGGGCCCATGCCACATCCGCAGGATTTGTAGCCCGTTCCCAGCTTCTCGGTTTTGTCGTCCAAGCCCGCCACTTTCCAGAAGCGCAACTCGGCAGCATGGGTGCCGCTCTTGTCACCGCGCGAGATGAAGTCGGCGTTGGCACCTGCCACTTTCTTGAGCGCATCCACAATGTCTGCACCCTTAGTTTTAGCGGGGTCGGCCTTGGGGCCGATGAGCACAAAGTCGTTGTACATCACCTCAAAGCGTTTGACGGCAAAGCCCTCGGCCACCACTTTTTCTTCGGCCACCTGGTCGTGCACAAACAGCACATCCGCATCGCCCCGGCGGCCCATGTCAATGGCCTGGCCGGTGCCCAGGGCGACCACTTTCACATCGATGCCACTGGCCTTTTTAAACTCGGGCAACAGGGTGGCAAAAAGGCCCGATTGCTCGGTAGACGTAGTGGACGCCACCACGATGGACTGCGCCATGGCGCTGAAAGAGCTTAGCGACGCCACCGAAGTTGCTATAAAAATAGTAGCTGCTCGCGCACAACGGACGGTGGCTAGCGGGCTAAAAGGCTTAAATTTTTTCATACAAGTTCTCCTCTGACAAATAAATGAGCTTGGGGGAAGTGGGTCTGCAGCAAGGTGCCACCAAAGAAGTCGTGCACTGGCAAATCGGCCAAGATGCGGCCCTGCTCCAGATACACCACGCGCGTGGCCAAGCGCTTGACCTGACCCAGGTTATGGCTGGCAAACACCAGCGTCATGGTGGCGTGCTGACCGGCCAGGTCGCCAATCAGCGCCTCTACATCGCGCTTGGCATGCGGGTCCAGACTGGCGGTAGGTTCATCCAAAAATAGCACCTGGGGTGCCAGCGCCCAAGCGCGTGCCAAAGCCACACGCTGCTGCTGGCCGCCCGAGAGTTTGCGCGCGGGGCGGTGCGCCTGGTCAGCCAGGCCCACCTTGTGCAGCGCATCCAGCGCTTGCAGCTTGGCCTGCTGCCAGGGCGTGCCACGCAGCCACAGGCCCAGCGCCACATTGTTCTGTACCGACATGCGCAGCAAATGTGGCCGCTGAAACAGCATGGCATGTGCGGCAGTGGCATCTGCCTGATAACTGCCCGAAGTGGGTTTGAGCAGGCCGTGCAGCACGCGCAGCAGCGTGCTTTTACCGCAGCCGTTGGCTCCCACCAGCGCGACCCGTTCTCCGGGTTGGATGTGGAGGTGGATGCCCTGCAACGCGCGCACACCGTACGCCGCCGAGCCAAACTGCACGCCCACATCGGTGGCCCGCAACAGTGCAGCTGTGGCTAAAGGTGCCGTTGCGCTCACGCGCCCACTCCCAGCGAGGGCATGGGCGCGCCGCCTTCTTCGCGCTCGCGCCATTGGCGAATCAGCCCGGTCAGCGCATTGAGCAACAGCACCACCGCCAGCAACACCATGCCCAGCCCCAGTGCCAGCGGCAAATCGCCCTTGCTGGTTTCCAGCGCAATGGCGGTGGTCATCACCCGGGTGAATCCATCGATATTGCCGCCCACCAGCATGACCGCACCCACTTCTGAGATAGCCCGCCCGAACGATGCAATCACCACCGTGAGCAGCGCAAAGCGCTCGTCCCACGCCAGCAACAGGCTGCGCAGCAAAGGGCGCGCACCCAGCGAGGCGAGTTGTTCGCCATGCAAGTTCTCGGTGTCTTCCACCACCTGGCGGGTGAGCGCGGTGACCACCGGCAAGACCAAAATGGTTTGCGCTACCACCATGGCCTTGAAGCTGAACAACCAGCCCAAAAAACCCAGCGGGCCCGAGCGCGACAACAGCAAATACACCACCAACCCCACCACCACCGAGGGCACCGCCAAGAAGGTATTGAGCACCGTTAGCACGGCACCCCGCCCGGCAAAACGGGCCACGCCCAGCCATGCGCCCACCACAATGCCAATGCTGCAGGCCAGCATGCAAGCGGTCGCACTAACGGCCAATGAGCGCCACACGATGGACAGGAGGGTGGGGTCGCAGCTTGCTACAAGCTGCAGCGCTGTAGTCGCGCTCTCGGAAAGTGTGGCCATAAGAAAAAATGAAACTTGGGGTATCGTAGCCACCGACTCAATTACCAGCGATATGAAACGCCGTGCATAGGCTCCAGTTCCACTACACCCTCTCCCGCGACAGCAGCCCCGCACTGGTGCGCAACCCCTTGATTGACCTGTTGCAAGCGGTGTCGGCACATGGCTCCATCTCGGGCGGTGCACGCGCGCTGGGCTTGAGCTACCGCCATGTATGGGGCGAGCTCAAACGCTGGGAAAACGAGCTGGGCAACGAACTGATGGTGTGGGAGAAAGGCCAGTC
>JBJOLD010000286.1:0-7015 GCA_046045765.1 Pseudomonadota bacterium
AAAAACAAAAATAAACCCAAGAACAACACAGTGTGGTGCGCCAAGGCCACCACACCTGCCAAAAATGCCAGGTGTACCAGGCTCACAACCCAGGGCACAGCCACTGGTGCTACAGCCGATGGCTCTGTAGCGATGTCGGTTGCCACATGCTGGCGTAGAAAAAACGCCACGCCCGTGGCGTTGACCAACACCGCCAACGCGGCCTTCCAGCCAAACGTGCTGGCCATGAAGGAGGATGTCCAATTCCAGGTGTCGGCCACCATCAGCACTGGGGGTGCGGCGTACGAAGTAAGCGTGCCGCCTATGGAAACATTCACAAACAACACTCCCAGCGCGGCGTACTTTAGTCGTTCAGGTATGTCACGGGTGAATAGTCTAGGTGCCAACATCAGCGCGGCCAGTGTCATGGCAGCGGGTTCGGTGATCAAGGAGCCCAGCAGCGGTACCAGCGCCAACCCGAGCCACACCAGCGCCACCGGTTGGCGCAGCGGCAGCATGCGGGCGAACAACTGCATTACGCCGCCCACGGCCTCTAGCACTGGCCGTGACGCTGCCACCACCATCACCACGAACACAAACAGCGGCTCGGTGAACTGGCGTGATTCGGCATAGGCAATGGCGCTGCTGCTGCCAGTAACTAGCGCCATGGAGGCAATCAACACAAAGGCCCAAAAACCAAAAACTACTTCAACCTCTCCTAACAGGTGAAAAAGACCTGCGTGATGTGGGTGACGGTGGGCCAAGCGCTCAAAAAGGGATGTGCCAAAGGTGTGTAGTAACGCCACACCAAAAAGCACTGCGGCTATGGTTTCCATGGATCAGTGCCCCGCCCAGACGGGTTTGCGTTTTTCTTGAAACGCCTTTTGGCCCTCTTTGGCATCGTCGGTCAGGGTGAAAAGTGCGATCTGGCTCTCGGTAAACGCCACGGCTTCTTCAAACGGCATAGCCTCCACTTTCTTCAATGTGTACATGCCACGGCGAATCGCGGCGGGCGACTTGTCCATCAAGCGCTCTAGCAGCCATTGCAACTTGGCGTCTACATCGCTGCCTTCGTCACTCACGTAGTTCACCAGGTTGTATTCCAGCGCTTGGGCGCTGGTAATGGGTTCGCCGGTAATGCACATCTCCACCAGCTTGCGCCGGGGAATCATGTGTTGCAGCACGCTCAACACCTGTGCGGGGAACACGCCTACTTTTACCTCTGGCAGACCAAACACTGCGTGGCTGGCGGCCACTGCCATGTCGCACATGCTCATCAGACCCATTCCGCCTGCCATGCACGCACCGTTCACGCGCGCAATCAGCGGAATGGTGCTGGCGCGGGCCACGCGCAGCAGCTGCGCCAAGTGGCCGTGTGGTTCGGAGTAATCGGTGGTGAAAGCCTTGGCGCTTTGCAAGTCAGCCCCAGCGCAAAACGCCTTGGTGCCCGCGCCGGTGACCACAATGGCACGCACACTGCGGTCGGTTTGCGCGGTGGTGATGGCGAGCGCCATGGCAGAGAGTACGCCGTGGCTCATGGCGTTGCGCCGCTCTTCGCGGGTAATGGTGAGCCACAGCACCGCACCACGTTGCTCTGCGGTGAGTTCGGGGGTGGATGCGTATGTTGTGGTGTTGATTGTTGTAGTGTTTTCCATGCTGTCTCCTGGGCGGTATTTTGCGTTATCCCATGGGCAGCGAGTACCATCCGTTGCAAACAAACGTTGGAGATATTTGCATCGTGGAGGATACCCAGTCCCGCATTGCCCTTGAAAACACGCCAGACGGCGTGTGCGCCGTGCTGCGGGGCCGCTGGACTGCATCGCATTGGTCCGTTGCGCCCCAGTGGGCGGATGCACAAGTGGCGCTTGCGTACGTCACCCAGTCGGCCACGCTGCGTTGGGACTTGCGCCAAATACAGCGTCTGGACCACACCGGTGCACAAGTGCTGTGGAACGCCTGGGGCCGCACTTGGCCTGAGCACTTGCTGGTGCTGGAGAACCAGCGCACCACCCTGAAACGCGTGGCGCGCTTTTCGGTGCCCGCTGCCTCCATCAACCCCACCACTATGCGCCAGCTATTTCTTCAGCTCGGCGCCAATCTGTTTGCCTTAGGCGGCCACTTGCAAGATGCGCTGAGGCTGATTGGGCAGCTTGCATTGGATGTCTGGCAGCTGGTGCGCCACCCTTTGCGCGGCCCGTGGCGCGATATATCGGGCCACTTGGTGCGCATTGGGGCCACTGCCTTGCCCATCACCGCGCTGGTGGGGTTTTTAATTGGCGTGGTGCTGGCGTACCTCATGTCGCAGCAGCTGCGCACCTTGGGGGCCAACACCTACATCATCAACATCTTGGGTATGGCGCTCATTCGCGAATTGGGCCCGGTGCTGGCGGCCATTTTGATTGCGGGTCGCTCGGGTTCAGCCATTACCGCGCAGATTGGCGTGATGCGGGTGACTGAAGAGCTGGACGCCATGCGTGTGATGGGCATTTCTCAAGGCTTTAGGCTGGTGATGCCGCGCGCTATTGCCATGTCGATTGCCATGCCACTGCTGGCCGCTTGGACCACAGCTGCTGCGTTACTGGGCGGCATGCTGGCGGTGGATGTGGTGATGGGCATTACTCCCGCCTACTTTCTAGAGGCTTTGCCCAAGGCCGTGAAGCTGGAAAACCTATGGCTGGCCATGGCCAAGTCCACCGTGTTTGGACTGGCCATTGCGCTGATTGGTTGTCACTTTGGCCTGCGCGTAAAGCCTAATACGGAGAGTCTGGGCGAAGGCACCACGGCGTCGGTGGTCGCGGCCATCACCACCGTGTTGATGGTGGACGCCATCTTTGCAATCACCTTCAAGGGGGTGGGTTTGTGAACGCGGTCGAGATCAGCCACCTGTGGTCTACGTTTCGCACCCGGGGTGTGAAAGCGGTGATTCACCAAGACCTGAGTTTGAATATTGCACGCGGCGAATTTTTGTCGATTGTGGGTGGCTCTGGCAGTGGCAAGACGGTGCTGCTACGTCAGATATTGGGGCTGGAAACACCCGCGCGTGGCACGGTCACGGTGCTGGGTAAGCCTGCCTCTGAGCTGGGCCATTTGGGTGCTGCCAGCCGCGTGGGCATGCTTTTTCAGCACGGCGCACTGTTCAGCGCGTTTACCGTGCTGGAAAACATTGCCTTTGTTCTGCGCGAGCTGCACACTCTGCCGCCCGCACTGGTGCGCGACGTAGCCATGGTCAAGTTGCAAATGGTGGGGCTGGCCCCATCGCACGCGCACAAAATGCCAGCCGATTTGTCGGGCGGTATGGTCAAGCGCGTGGCCCTGGCACGTGCCTTGGCCATGGACCCGCCGCTCTTGCTGCTAGATGAGCCAACTGCAGGCCTAGACCCCGACAGTGCTGACGACTTTTGTGCCCTGCTGCGCTCACTGCACCAAGAGCTAGGCCTCACCATCGTGATGGTGACGCATGACCTGGATACGCTGTTCGAGCTCAGCACCCGGGTTGCCGTGGTGGCAGACAAGCGTGTGATTGTGGATGCGCCCCCGCGTGAGGTGGTGCAGTTTGTACACCCATTTGTGCACGAATTTTTTCAGGGTGGGCGCGGTCAGCGCGCCATGGCGCTGCTGCACGCCAACCCGCTAGCCGATTAGAAAGACAACTTATGGAAAACAAATCCCATGCTTATGCTGCTGGCACGTTTGTGCTGGTGGTGACCGCCTTGCTGGTGGCCATGGCTGTGTGGCTGACCCGCGATCACAGCGAACAGCGCGTATATGAAATATCCAGCCGCGACGGCGTAACAGGCTTGCAGCCTCAGGCCGGCGTGCGCTACAAGGGCGTAGTGGTGGGCCGCGTAATGGCCATCGAACTAGACCCCCAAACCCGTGGCAACGTGCTGGTGCGCATTAATGTGAACGACAACGTGCCCGTGACCACCACCACCTTTGCCGCTCTGGGGTTTCAGGGCGTCACCGGCCTGGCGTTTATTCAGCTGGACGACCCCACCGACAACAGCCCCGCGCTGGACACCAGTAAAACCCAGTTTGCTCGCATCCCCATGCGCGTGGGCATGTTTGGGCGCTTTGCCGAGCAGGGCGGGCAAATTCTGACGCAGGTGGAACAAGTGGGCCGCAAGGTCAACACCCTGCTGGATGAGCAAAACCAAAAAACCCTGCTGGCCGCAGTCAATAATCTGAGCCTGGCCGCCGCCAACATCGCCCAGCTCACCCGCAGCGTGGACCAGTTGGTGAGCGCCAAGCCCTCTAGCGACGCTACGGCCCTGCAGCGCACCGTAACGCAGGCCGAAGCCACCCTGAAAAGCCTGCAAGCCACCACGGAGCGCTTAGGCGCTGGGGCCGACGCCATTCGCGGCACCGCCACTGATTTTGGCCGCCTGGCCGGGCGCGTGACCGAGCCCGGCGGCACCTTGGACCAAATTGCCCAAAGCACCGCCACACTGGCCGCCACTGGCCAAGCGCTTAACAGCACACTGGTGCCGCGCCTGAACCGCACGGTGGAAGACGCTGGCCGCTTTGCCCGCCAAGTGGGCCGCGTGGCCGAGGCGGTGGGCGAGTCGCCCCAGTCGCTGCTATTGGGTCGTGGTGCCGCCATTGCAGGCCCGGGCGAGCCCGGCTTTGTGGCACCAGTGCGCCGGTAGCCATCCGTCATTTTGAAGTTATTGGCTTAAAAAGGTTTGAAAGTCACTATGAAAATAATAGCTGCTTACGCATACTGCACGAGGGCTACGGCCCGATTTGGTATAAATTTATCGGCTGTAGCCATGCTGCTGGCTGTGGCCGGCTGCAGCGCGCTGCAAACCCCAGCTCGCCCTGCCGTGTACGACTTTGGCCCCGGTGCCGTGGTGGCTAACGAGTTGGCCAGCCCCGCCGCGCCCCAAGCTGCGCGCCCTAGCGCATTGCTACTCACCGATGTGGAAACCACCCCCGCGCTGGACACCACCGCCGTGCTGTTTCGCCTGAACTATGCCGACGCCCAGCAGCTGCGCCCCTACGCCCAAGCCCGCTGGAGCATGCCGCCTGCGCAGCTGCTGCGCCAGCGACTGCGTGAAACCTTGGGCCAGCAGCGCCACGTGCTCAGCCCCGGCGAAGGCGTGAGCGCAGGGCAGGGCAGCGTCACCCTGCGCATTGCGCTGGAAGAGTTCAGCCAGATGTTTGAATCCGAGAGCGCCAGCGTGGGGCTGGTGCGCTTGCGCGCTACTCTAAGCCAGAGCGCCGCCGGGGGAGTAGACCGGCTGCTGGCCCAGCGCAGCTTTGTGGTGCAGCGCCCCAGCAGCACGGCCGATGCCACAGGTGGTGTGCGGGCGCTAACGGCCGCCGCTGATGGAGCCATTGCCGAGCTGGCCGCGTGGGTGCAGCAAAACCCGGACGCGCTGAAGTAGTGGCAGTTTGTTCCGGCGGTCTGGATTGGAGTTGGTCGTCCGTTTGTTATCAAATAAATTGCTCTAACCAATTTGTCCGGCGGCAAGTCTGGGCCATCTGCTGACGTTCGTTGGTGGCCGGTTTGGAGCAGTCAGTCATTTCTTAGCCAGGCAGGCCATTAGCCGACTTTGGTCGCGGACGCCTTCGTGCCCAAAGTAGTTGCTCTTAGCCATGGTCGGAAGACAGGGCCCGCTTCAACGATGTTCAGAGCAGCCGTTTGTTACGCTATAGGTTGGTTCTCGATTGCTATGACTGCCCCCTTCACATGACATATTCCACAACTGAGCACACCTTCAAGTCCGACCGACACACTACAGGTTATCTTGCATGTGGAGCCGAATCGGGACCGCCGCTGATATTCCTTCACGGTTGGCCGGAACTCTCGCTTTCCTGGCGCCACCAGTTGCCCGTGTTCGCAGAATTAGGCTTTCGCTGTATCGCGCCCGACATGCGTGGTTACGGCAGATCGAGCACCTATGACCGCCATGACGACTTCGCGCAAGAGTTGATCGTCGCCGACATGCTCGAGCTTCTGGCGTCGCTTGGACATGAAAAGTCCGTTTGGATAGGTCACGACTGGGGCACTTCTGTTGCTTGGAACATTGCAGCGCACCATCCGGAGAGATGCATCGGTGTCGCAGGTCTCTGCGTGCCCTATTTACCCACAGGCTTCGCCCTTGAAGGTTTGGTTCCGCTGGTCGACCGCGCGATTTATCCAGTGTCGGAGTATCCGGTCGGGCAGTGGGACTACCACTTGTTCTATGAAGAGAACTTCGAACTCGCCCGCAAGGGCTTCGACGCGAACCCCCGCAACGTGCTGAAAGCACTGTTTCGCAAAGGCGACCCGACAGCAGTTGGTCAGCCAGGACGGTTGGCCGGGGTGCGAAAGGCGGGTGGCTGGTTTAGTGGTCGCGCGTGCCCGGACTTGCCTCGCGACTCAGACGTTATCTCTGAAGCCGATCTGCAAGCCTATACCGTCGCGCTAACACGCAACGGTTTCTTCGGGCCGGACTCGTGGTACATGAACCGCGAGGCCAACGGACTCTACTCGCAGAGGGCAAAAAACGGCGGCAAACTTTCAATGCCGGTGCTGTTCCTGCATGGCAGCTATGACACGACCTGTGAGACGATTCATTCAAGACTTGCCGAGCCCATGCGCCTGCACTGCAGCGACCTCACTGAAGTCATCGTAAAGTCCGGGCACTGGATGGCGCAAGAGCAGCCGGTTGCAGTAAACGTCGCGCTCACTAAATGGTTGGCTGCCAAGTTCCCGGACTATCGGACGGCCTAGAGGCCCGCCATTTTCCCAAGAAGAAATTGACGCTCAATAGCAAATAGTGCGCTGGCACTGCAATGCGTGCAATGTACTTAATCTGAGGGCAGCTTTAACCCGCAGATTTTCAGCGCCCCGCCAGCACCGGAAACAGCTTGGTCAGCCCGTCTGACATCACCTCCACGGCCAGCGCTGCCAGTATCAGCCCCATGAGTCGGGTCATCACGTTGATGCCGGTTTTGCCCAGTACGCGGGCAATGGGTTGGGCCAGCGAGAAACACAGTGCGGTGGCCAGCGCGATTACCACGCCGTAGCCCACCAGCGTCATAAGTT
>JBJOLD010000336.1:0-4477 GCA_046045765.1 Pseudomonadota bacterium
TAGTCGCCAGCGCTTGAAATGCGTATCGGAAAAACATGGCCACCATGAGCGGGGCACTTAGCGACACCCATTTGGTAGTAGTGTCCAGGGTGGCAAAACAGACCATAGCGATGATGGCCAAACCGATGCCGCGCAAGACTTGTGCAGGCGTGTGTCCTTTCATCAAAACGGCATCTTGGGCATACCCTTCATGCCCCCCATGCGCTTCATCATTTTCATCATGCCACCGCCCTTCATCTTCTTCATCATGTCCTGCATTTGCTCAAATTCCTTGAGCATGCGGTTGACCTCTTGCACATGAACGCCAGCGCCCGCGGCAATGCGGCGCTTGCGGGTGGCTTTGATAAGGTCGGGCTTTCGGCGCTCTAGCGGCGTCATGCTGTAGATGATGCCTTCCTTGCGTTTGATGTCTTTTTCGGCCTTGTCCAAGTCCACCTGACCGGCTTTGGCGGCCATGGCGGCAGGCAGTTTGTCCATCAGACTGGACAAGCCGCCCATTTGTTTCATTTGCTGAATCTGGGCCAAAAAGTCGTTTAAATCAAAGCCAGCACCGCTCTTGACCTTGGCCGCCAGCTTTTGGGCCGCCTCCATATTGACCCCGGCGGTAACCTGCTCCACCAACGCCAGAATATCCCCCATGCCAAGAATACGGCCTGCATGGCGCTCCGCATCGAACACTTCTAGGCCATCGAGCTTCTCACTGGTACCGGCGAACTTGATGGGTGCACCCGTCACTTGGCGCACGGACAAAGCAGCACCACCGCGCGAATCGCCATCGGTTTTGGTCAGAATAATGCCGGTCAGTGGTAAGGCTTCTTTAAACGCCTTCGCGGTGTTGACCGCGTCCTGACCCTGCATGGCGTCCACCACGAACAGAGTCTCCACCGGGTTCAGCGCGGCGTGCAGGTTTCTGATTTCCAGCATCAGCGCTTCGTCAATGGCCAGACGGCCTGCGGTATCGACCAGCAGCACGTCAAAAAAGTGCTTTTTGGCGTAATCGAGCGCGGCCAAGCCAATATCGACCGGGTTTTGATCCGGGGTGCTGGGGAACCACTCGGCACCAGCCTGCGCCGTCACTGTCTTGAGTTGTTCAATGGCCGCCGGGCGGTACACGTCGCCGGACACGGTAAGTACTTTTTTCTTGCGCTTCTCAATCAAATGCTTGGCCAACTTAGCCGTGGTGGTGGTTTTACCAGCACCTTGCAAGCCGGCCATCAAAATCACCGCGGGGGGCTGGGCTGCAAGATTGATGTCGCTCACGCCTTCGCCCATGGTGGCAGCCAGCTCGCGGTTGACGATGCTGACCAACACTTGGCCCGGCTGCAATGAACCCAACACCTCCTGTCCAAGTGCCTTTTCTTTGACGCGTGCAATAAAGTCGCGCACCACGGGCAGGGCTACGTCAGCCTCCAACAGGGCCATGCGTACTTCGCGCAGCATGTCCGATACGTTGGTCTCGGTAATGCGGCCTTGACCTCGCAGGTCTTTTACGAGTCGAGAGAGTTTGTCGGAAAGGGCGGAGGCCATAAGAAGTATTCCGTTAATCGGAATCCGATGTGAGGGCCAGCCGGGGCTGGCAGGGTGCAAAACGCTAAACTGTGCACATGATTTTAGCCAGTGCCTCACCTACCAGCCTAATCTTGTCGGTTTTGGCCGCAGCCGCCTATGCGTGGCCCGCACTGCGTGCGCAGCATCTCAGCCGCAACGCCGCTCGTGGTTGGGTGGCGGTTGCATGGTTATTGCATGCCGCATTGGTAGTTTTGGGGCTTATAGGCAACCCACCGTTCTTTGGGTTCGCGCCAGCGCTGTCCGTTACTGCCTGGTTGGTGGCCTTGGTTTACGCCATAGAAACCCATGTTTACCCGCAATTGGCAACGCGATGGACTTTGAGCGCCTTGGGTGGGGCCGCTGTCTTGCTGGCGGCGCTGTTTCCTGGTAGTCCGATTCCGTCTACCGTCTCCGTCTGGTTGCCGATGCACCTAGCGTTTGGAATTGCTTGCTACGGCTTATTCGGCACCGCTGTGGTTCACGCATGGTTTATGACGCGGGTAGAAGACCGTATCCGGCAAGGTGCTGACTCGCACAGCGGTTTACCTTTGTTGACACTAGAGCGATTGACTTATCGTTTTGTCGCTGCGGGCTTTGTATTGTTGACGGCGACGCTGTTGGTAGGCTATCTGTTTGGCGACGTGGTGTATGGTCACGGCCATGCATGGCGTTGGGACCACAAGACGATTTTTTCTGTTCTTTCTTGGGCGATGTTTGCAGCGCTTTTGGTGGGACGAAATGGCTTTGGCTGGCGCGGCAAGCGGGCGGTACGCATGTTGTACGCGGGCAGCGCTTTTCTGTTGTTGGCATACGTTGGGTCGCGCTTCGTACTTGAGGTGGTGCTGAGGCGCGGGGCATGAAATACCTACTGGTATTTCTGGTTGTGTTGTTGGTCGCTTGGCGCTGGCGCAGCGCCCGTGAGGCACAACAGACTGATATGGCGAAAAAGAAGGCGGCAGCAAATGCGTTGCCGGTAGACATCGTAGAGTGCAGTCACTGTCGCGTGCATATTCCACTGGCCGACGCCATTCAAGGGCGGCACGCTATGTATTGCACTCCACACCACCGCAATTTAGCGGAGTCTTGAATGTCACCACACAATGTGGAGCAATCTTGGTTTGGTCCCACGCTGCTGGGCACTGAATCTGAGGGTACTGAAGACACGGAAGAATTCATCCGCTTGTGGCAGGGATTTATGACTGCCCGTCTGACGCTCGGTCTGGTAATGATGGGGCTGCAAACAACGCTGTTTATTACGGGGTCGGCGCACAGTCGTTTGCTTCTGGCAATCAGCATTGCATACAGCATTGGCACTACCGCCACACGCCTGCTAGACAAGCCCCGAGCGCTAGGCACCTCGTTTAACCAGTCGTGGCTCACATTGATCGGTGTGGACGTACTGGCATTTTCTGCGCTTCAAGTGCTTCAAGGGGGCTCAATCAACTACACGCCGCTATTTGCGCTGCCTGTATTGCTGGCGGCAGTATTGGGCTCTTTGCGATTGGCTCTGGGCACAGCTGCTGGGGTGACAGTTGTGTTGCTGACAAACACACTATGGGTTTATCTGGGCAGTAACGTTGATTCTGCACCATTCTTTGTGCAAGCAGCTTTAAGCGGCGTAGGCTACTTTGTGATCGGCTTGCTGGCGAGCCAACTGTCAAGTCGTTTGGCCAACGAAGGGCAACGTGCTAGGCGCAACCAAGTTGCAGCGCAAATGCAACGCCAAGTCAACGAACTGGTGATTGAGTCACTGCCAGATGGCGTATTAATCGTTGATGACAAGGGCAGCGTACGTGCAGCGAATCCCTCCGCACGGCAATTTTTGGGAATATTGCCACTAAGCGCACCCAAAGCACTGTGCTTAACCGCCAATGCAAGTTGGCTACCGCTATGGGATTTGGCGCGTACATGCATTGGGAGCGGCACAAGTCGGGAAGAAAAAATCACCCTGCGCCACGATGGCATGGGCCCGCAACGCATTTTGGTACGCCCCCGCTTGGTTGCACCGCAGGGCCCGAGTACCGAAAGCCTATGCGTTTTATTCATACAAGATGTGCGTGAGCTAGAGGCCCGCATGCGCACCGAAAAACTCGCGAGCATGGGCCGCATGTCCACCGCAGTGGCACACGAAATACGCAACCCCCTGGCCGCTATTGCCCAAGCAAACGCCTTGCTCGACGAAGACTTGGTTGATCCCAAGCAGAAACGTTTGACCAGCATGATTGGTCAAAATGCGAAACGATTGGGCAAAATTGTGGACGACATCTTGAATGCGGCCCATATTCAGCCCCGCAACCAATCCCAAAGCACGCTCGTAGTTGCATTAAACGACACGACCCATCGTATTTGCTCAGAATGGGCAGAGCACCACGGAGCGACACATCGACTACAGACCCACATCGCGCAAGGTGTTGTACTGGTTAGGTTTGACACTGATCACTTGCACCGCATTTTGGTGAACTTGCTAGACAATGCCAAACGATACGCCTCAGACCTATCTGATGCGATTCAAGTTACAACCCAGACATTGGGAGACAACGCAGCAATTGTGTCGGTCTGGAGTGATGGCCTGCCCATGGATCACTCAGTGGAACGGCATTTGTTTGAACCTTTTTTTTCATCGGAGAGTCGGTCCAGCGGTTTAGGTCTCTACATTTGTCGCGAACTATGTGACAGTCATGCAGGCACTATCGTTTATCAGCGCTCGACGCGAGTGGCCAGGGGAACAACCACTGAAGGTAACGAATTTTTGATCACGCTTGTGCGTGCAGCTACAGTCAACACCCCATGGCAACCCACTCTGTATTGAACAATTTACAAGTGCTCGTTATCGATGATGAGCCAGACTTGCGCGTCTTGTACGAGCTTACGCTGCTGCGGGAAGGTTATGGGGTGCACACTGCCGCTACGGTGGCAGAGGCACAGGCAC
>JBJOLD010000345.1:0-12046 GCA_046045765.1 Pseudomonadota bacterium
GCCCGTAGTTCCTGTGATGGGGGACCCAGTTGCGCACTTAGCGACTACCGCCGCATTGGCCATGGCAGCCCCTGTTGCAGCTAAGCCAAAAATGCTTGGTCCGTCTCCACCACCACCGCAAGCCGCGAGAAGGCTGACGACGGCTGCGCCTGTTGCAATGAGTTTGAATCTCGACATAGTCCTGTCTCCAAATTAGGCCGCACAAAATAGAACGACCGTGTTATTTTTGGATTCTAGGAATCGACCTTTGTAAAAAATATACGGATAAACCCGTTGGGTGTCGCGTGGGTTACTCAGCGAAACTCGTTTGTTGCCCACTCCACCAGTGCATCAATCGCTGGTCTTGCTGCATTAGCGTTAGCGTGGTTGATGATGGCCACCAGAATTTGGTTTTGGCCGCTAGGCGTGTGCACGTAGCCTGCCACTGCCACCACATTGCTTAGGCTGCCAGTTTTGAGGTGGGCACTGCCGAGCGCGCGGGACTTTACGCGGCGCAACGTTCCATCCACGCCGCTGATGGGCAGGGAAGCCATTAGTTCTGGCATGAGGGGGGCGCGGTAGGCGGTTTGCAGCAGCTTGCCCAATGCCTGCGCGGTGATGCGCTCCTGGCGGGACAGGCCGGAGCCGTTGTCCAGTACCGGAACGTCGTCTGCGCTGATGCGCTCACGCCACCAGCGTTGTATTGCGGCGCGGGATGACTCGAAACTGCCGGTACCCAGCGTTAGAAACACCTGCTGTGCCATTACGTTGTTACTGTACTTGTTGATGTCGCGTATGACTTCGGGCAGCGGTGCAGAGGTCACTTCAAACGCCGGCTTTCCTGCCGCTATGGTGGGCGGTGTAGTGCCGTAGCGTACGGTGCCTGATAGTTTGCCGCCCATGTCTTGCCATAGGCCCTGCACTGCGCGCACGCCGTAGCTCTTGGGCTCGGCATAGGCCACAGGCCACACTTTTTCACCGCAACTGGCCGGGTAGCTGCCGCCAAAGCGGATGCGGTTGGCATCAGCGAAATCTGCTTTCAAACTGCCCCGGTAGTCGCCGCAGTCGCCTGTCGACAAGGGTACTGTGGCCTGCATCTGCACGCCGTACAAGGGGGGGTCAAACTGCACATGGGCGCTGTTGTCGGTGCGGTCGGGGGTGAAGGTCATCACCACCGATTTGTAGTTGATTAGCAGCGCATCGGGTGCGGCGTTGTAGGGGCGCAGGGGCTCGCCGTCAAAGCTGGCGGGGTTGGCGTCGGGCACGTCTAGCGCGCTGCGGTCCAGCACCACGTCGCCCGCAATGGTGTGAATGCCCAGGCCTTGCACGCGGCGCAGCAGTAGCCATAGGCGCTCCAGCACCAGCTTGGGGTCGCCTTGGCCTTTGATGTACAGGTTGCCAAACAGTGTGCCCTCGCGCACCGCGCCCTCCACGTACACCGGCGTGCTCCAGGTGTAGGCTGGGCCCAGCAGGTCCAGTGCGGCGTAGGTAGTAACTAGCTTCATCACCGAGGCCGGGTTCATGAGCGCGGTGGTGCGGTGATTTAGGCGTGGCGCACCCTGGCCTTGCGCGTCCATTAGTAGCACAGTGATGGCGTCTAGCGGCACTTTGGCGCGGGATAGTGCAGCTTGCACCTCGGCGGGCAAATTGGCTGCTGGGACGGAGCTCTGGGCCTGAGCCCCGAGCGCTGTTGTTAGAGCAAGTAACCCAATAGCGCGCGGTAAATAATGCATTGCTGCATTATCCAGACGCATGGAGCTGTTCGAAGCTCTACGCTTGCTGTTCAAGGATTGGACTTGCGGTAGGCCGCCAAGGATTTGGCCAAATCCCGGTATTCCTCGCATTGGCGGTTGCCGCATATTTTTTCCAGGCTGGCTAGGTGTTGCTCGGCCATGTCGGGTTTGCGGTCCATCAGGTAGGCCTCGCCAATGTATTCATGGGCGCCCTTGTGCTGTGGGTTGAGCTTGAGTGCCGTTTTGTAGTGCTCGAATGCTTTGGCCAGGTCGGGCTTGTCTTGCTTGCGGTAGGTATAAGCCAGCAGGTTGTGGGCGTCTGCGTTAGTAGGTTCGTCGCGCACCAACGATTTCAGGTCGCTTTGCGCGCGGCTCCAATTTTTGCGCTCAATGGCCTGCCGTGCAGTGCCTATTTGTTCACTCGCAGTGGGTGCGCTGGGCACTGGGCTGAAAGCGGGGGTATCAGCTGCGAAATTGGGCGTGGCCAGCATCACGGCGAGCACAAACAACACGGATTTCATACACATCTCCTAAAGTTATGCAATGAGGTTAGCGGATTGTGGTGCCCTACGCAGGTCTGGGGTTTGTCATGCGGCCGCTGCGATGCGCCGATAATTGACGCATGACCACACCTTTGCATGCCACCCGCTTCTCGCCCAAGACCGTGGGCCTGATGGCAGCAGTGGTCACTGTGGTGATTTGGACCGCGTTTATCGTGATTGCCCGCGCCAGTGCCGACCCTGCGCGCGGCGGTGTGCTTAACCCGTTTGACATTGTGTACGCGCGCATTCTGGGTGCATCCATCATCCTTATGCCGTGGGGCCTGTGGCTCAGCGCGCGGGACAAGGCGCGGCGGCTGGAGGCTGGCTTGGCCACGTCCGCTACGGTGGGCAGTTCGCTGGGCGGCCTGTCGCCTCTGCCCTTGGCCATGACTTTGAAGATCGGCGTGTTTGGCGGCCTGCTGTACGGAATGATTGCCTACAGCGGCTTTGTGTACGCCCCGGCGGCACACGCCTCCGTGCTGATGCCGGGCAGTTTGCCGCTATGGACTGCATTGCTGGCAGTGTGGGTGCTGGGCGACCGCATCACTGCTGCGCGGGCCACCGGCTTAGCGTTGATTGTGGGCGGCGACCTGCTGGTGGGCGGCGCCAGTCTGCTGCACGCGCTGGATGGCAGCGGCACCTGGCGTGGCGACGTGCTGTTTGTGTGCGCCGCCATGACGTGGTCCACGTATAGCGTGCTGGTGCGCCGCAATGGGCTGGACGCGGTGCGCGCCACCATTGCCATTACCGCGTTGGCCTTTGTGACCTATATGCCCATCTACACCGTGCTGCTGCTACTGGACTGGGTGCCCGGCAAAGTGCTGGTGGCCCCGGTGGGAGCGGTGGTGTTTCAGATGCTGATGCAAGGCGTGGGCTCGGTGGTGATTTCGGGCATGACCTTTACCAAGATGATTCAGCACTACGGCCCGGTGCGCTCCACCATGATCACCGCGCTGGTGCCGGGTTTGTCGGCTATATCGGCAGCGCTGTTTCTGGGCGAGCCCCTGCAATGGAATTTGCTGGCGGGGCTGGCTTTGGTGACCTGCGGCATTCTGTTTGGGGTGCGCAAGGTAGGTGCAATTGCACCTGAAAGCACTCCTAAAAGCATAGCTAATTATGCTGATTCCACGGGGGCTAAGGGCTGATTTGGCTTGAAAACTATGAACTTTCTGGCATTTGATACCAGCACCGACGTGATGTCGATTGCGGTGGGCAAAACGGGTGAAGGCACGGCTGGCGCAGCACAGCAGTGGCTGCATACCGCCACTGGCGGCGCAAAGGCGTCTACCGGCCTGATTGCTGGTGTGATGGATTTGCTGCACCAGGCTGGCCTGGCGCTGACCGATTTAGACGCCATTGCCTTTGGCGCGGGCCCCGGTTCGTTCACCGGGCTGCGCACCGCGTGCTCGGTGGCGCAAGGGCTGGCCTTTGGAGCCGATGTGCCCGTGCTGCCAATTGACACGCTGCTGGCAGTGTCCGAAGAGGCGCGTTACACCGCGTGCGCTACCTCGAAAACGCTGCGCTTGACCGCCCTGCTGGACGCGCGCATGGACGAGATGTATGCCGCCACTTACGACTACGCGGACGGCGTGTGGACAGAAGTGCAGGGCAGCCATCTGGTGCGGCCCGAAGCGTTTGCAGCCGAGCATGCAGTGGCGGGCAATGTGTTTGCGGTGTACGGCGAGCGATTGGGTGGTTTGGCCGGCATCACCGCGCTGCCCACGGCGCAGGCCATGCTGCGCTTGGCACCTGCACTGATGGCAGCTGGCAAGGCCGTGCCAGCGGACCAGGCGCTGCCCAGCTACATCCGTGACAAAGTGGCCAAAACCACCGCCGAACGCATGGCCGAGAAGGCCGCCAGCGCGGCACAATAGCCCCATGAACGCACGGCTGCAATCCATCGAAGCGCTGTTTGAGCCCCTGCTGGCCGACCGGCTGGACGAGGTCATGCGCGTCGAGCAACGTGCCTATGCCCACCCCTGGACGCGAGGCAACTTTATCGACGCACTGCACTCAGGCTACCAGGCCCAAATGCTGATGGCTGATGGCCATGTTCTGGGCTACTTTGTGGCTATGAAGGGCGTGGACGAAGTACACCTGCTCAACATCACCGTGGCCCCTGAATTTCAGGGCCAAGGCTGGGCCCGCGTCATGCTGGACGCATTGGCCATCTGGGCGCGCGGCCAACAAGCCGAGTGGCTGTGGTTGGAGGTGCGCGTGGGAAATGCGCGTGCTATGCAGGTTTATGAGAGCCACGGCTATCGCAGTGTAGGTCAGCGTAAAAACTATTACCCATCAGGGCACGGTCAGCGCGAAGACGCGGTGGTCATGAGCCTGCGTTTGTGATCACCATGACCCTTCAACTGGACGCACGCCAACGCGCGATGCTGCAAGAAATGGGCGTGCACGTCTGGCTGCCTGGTACCGCATTTACCACCATGCCCGCGGACGCCCCGACCGAGGTGGCTGCCGCGGTGGCGCAAGTGCCCATGCGTACTGCGGCATCGTACGTGCCCGCCGCGTTGCAAGAAGCGGCAGCGAGGCAACAACGGCCTGCTGTTGCGTCAACCCCATTGCCCACTGCCAACGCCCAGGCCGTCAACGCCGCCGCGTTGGATTGGTCAGAACTCACAGACACCGTTGCCGCCTGCCAAGCCTGCGGCTTGTGCGCCGGACGCAAGAGCACCACGTTGCTGGCCCCCACAGTGCAGCAGCAGGACTGGATGGTGGTGGGCGACCCGCCTGATGAAGACGAAGACCGCGCGGGGCAGCCCTTTGTGCAAGCCAGCGGCGTACTGTTGGACAACATGCTCAAGGCCGTAGGCGCCAGCCGCAGCGGCGTAGGCGCAGCCGGTGCGTACGTTACCAACGTGGTGAAGTGCCGCCCACCCAACGGGCGCGTCCCGCAACCCGCCGAGCTTGCGCAATGCGCTAGCTATTTACAGCGCGAAATTGCGCTGGTGCAACCCAAAATGATTGTGGCCATGGGCCGCTTTGCCAACCAAGTGCTGCTCAGCGGTCAACCCGAATTGGCGGCACAACCTTTGGGTAAGCTGCGCGGCACGGTGTACCAGTACCACGGCGTGCCAGTGGTGGTGACCTATGCACCCAAAGTGCTGCTGCGCGCGCCCGCTGACAAAGGCAAAGCCTGGGCGGATTTGTGCCTGGCCATGGACACGCTGGAGGCGCGATGAGCCTCGCTGACGAACCCGGCCACCTGATTCGCCGCGCCCAGCAAATAGCGGTAGCCACGTTCCATGAAGTGCACGGCCGCCATGTCACCCCCATTCAATACGCGATATTGCGCACTTTGTATGAAGCGCCGGGCATCGACCAGGTGACGCTGGCCGACATGATCGCACTGGACACCTCTACCGCTGCCGACATTGCCGCGCGCTTGGAGGCCAAGGGCTGGATCGTGCGCGATGTATTGCCTCGCCGCCAACGCAGCCTGGCGCTTACCCCAGAAGGTGAGGTCGTGCTTGAAGCGTTGCGCCCCTGCGCGCAAGCCATGCAAGCCACCTTGATGGGCAGCATGGAGCCTGCGGAGCAGGCCGAGTTTTTGCGTTTGTTGCGCAAGTTTGTGCATTTTCAGGGGTAGCTAGAAGTGCTATTTGTTGGTGCTTCGCACTTCCGGCGCACAGACTCCAAATAAGTTCGCAATGCTGGATCGCTGGTCAGGCCAATGGCGGTCTGGTAGGCGTGATTCGCCTCCGACGTTGATGCCCCAGCGCTGAGTAAAAGCAAGTGTCCTTTGGCGACCCACCAGGGCTGAAAAGACTGGGTTACCAAAGTGTCCATGCTATCTAGTTGGGCCAAAGCGCCCGCTATATCTCCTGCTTCGCCCATGGCTACAGCCCCGGCTACCAAGGACCCTTGGGTTGGAAAGTGTGTATTTATTTGGCGATAAATTTGGTCGATTCCAGTCCAAGGTGTTTTGCCGATAAATAAGCGGTGGCAATGGGCTGATTGCACGGCAGCTTCCAACTGAAATGGTCCCGGAAGTCGTTGCCGCGCAGTAACCCATAGCAGTTGGTCCGCTTGGATGATGGCGTTACGGTCCCACAAACGAACGTCCTGTTGTGCCAAGGGGATGAAGTGTCCGTCCGCATCCTTCTGGGCGGGACGGCGTGCGGCACAAAATTTCATCAACGCCAGTAGTCCTTGTGCCTCGGGCTCGCCGGGCAGCAAATTGCACACAATGCTGCACAGGTAAACGGCCTCATTCTTTAGGTCCGCAATACGTGCTTCTGCACCGGCTACAGCATCGATACCCAGGCCGAATGCGCCGTAAATACTCTCCAATACATATCCGAGCCGCGTGGGGAGTTCATGGCGCTCTGGTTCTTCAAAGCGTATGCCTGCATCGCGGATTTTTTGTTTGGCGCGCACTAACCGCTGCGCGAGGGTGGTCGGTGAAAGCAGCAGCGCGGGCGCCATCTCTGCAACTTGCAGCCCCAGCACGGTTTGGAGCATTAATGGAATACGGATTTTTTCGTCAATGGCCGGGTGCGCGCACACAAACATCAACTTCAGACGCGCGTCGGGCACCACCGCGGCATTGAATTGCGTTTCGTCTTGCGCTAGCAGGGCCATAACAGCTGGGTCATAACGCACTTGGTCGTGGCGGGCCACCTGCAGCAGTTGGCGCTTTGCTACCGTTAACAACCAGGCGTCCGGCGCTTTGGGTACGCCGGTGACGGGCCACACCTCCAGTGCTTTGAGCAATGCGTCGCCTATCGCATCTTGTGCTGCTGCAATGTCGCGCCACTGCCACGCAAGATACGAAACCAATCGTCCGTACGATTCACGGGCGGCCAGCTCAGCGACCTGGTGTGCAGGAGGAGGTATGTGCACTTACGTCGGCGCAGACATCACCAGAACCGGGCGAACTTCGGTGGTACCGTTCATGGCGTTAGGGCTGCGGGCCGCCCATTCCAACGCATCGTCCAGGCTGGGCACTTCGATGATGAAATAGCCCCCAAGGTGCTCTTTTGTTTCGGCATAGGGACCGTCATGAATGACACGTTTGCCGTTACGCATTTGTACTTGAGTGCCATTGCTCGGTTCTTGAAGGCCATTGCCGTGCACCACGATGCCCGCCTGGCCCATGGCGCCAACATAAGCATTCCAAGCGCCCCAATAGGCGGGTGCAGTTTCGGGATTGGCCCGTTGGGCGAGGTCGGCAGCAGTTTCTTTGTGAATGAGCATGAATTGCATGGTGTCTCCTTAGGTGGTTGAAATTGGGGTGGTGTTCAGTACACAGGGCTTGCCAAGGGCTTGCGCCACAACAGCAAGACGCCGCCGATGGTGCCCTCGAAAACGCCAACTGCAAATGCAATGGTCATGCATGTCGATGGGCCTACGTAAAGTTCCGTCTGCTCTCTTGTGAGGCGCTTGGTCATGTTTTTAATCTCCTTCGGTAAGAGCTTTGGCATTATTGCGGCAGCTTGGTATGCAGATGTTTGAGCGACCTATCAATCGACAAAGCAACCCGTTTTTTTGAACCTGATACAAATAATTTTTTGGTTGGCCTAGGGTAAACACCCATCCCATAGATCTTTCATGTTTTGGCAAGGTCAATACAATGCAACCATTCAGCATACTGAATGAAACTTGGAGTAACCCATGACTTTCCCTAAAAACGCTTGGTACGTGGCCTGCATGCCGCATGAGATTGACGCGAAGCCCTTGGGGCGCAAGGTGTGCGGCGAGAGCATCGTGTTCTACCGCGCTGCCGAGGGTAAAGTGGCTGCGCTGGAGGACTTTTGCCCGCACCGTGGCGCGCCGCTGTCCCTGGGTTATGTCTCTGAGGGAAAGTTGGTGTGCGGCTACCATGGACTGGAGATGGGCTGCGAGGGCAAAACCATCGCCATGCCGGGCCAGCGCGTAGGTGGCTTTCCCACAATTCGCAGCTATCCCGTAGAGGAGCGTTATGGCTTTATATGGGTGTGGCCCGGTGACCCTGCCAAGGCCGACCCCGCCACCATTCAGCATATGGACTGGTACGACAACCCGGAGTGGGCCTATGGGGGTGGGCTGTTTCACATTGCCTGCGACTACCGCCTGATGATCGACAACCTGATGGACCTGACGCACGAAACCTATGTGCACTCCACCAGTATTGGTCAGAGAGAAATTGACGAAGTGCCCTGCAAAACCACGATTGATGGCGATATCGTGGTCACCAGCCGGTTCATGACCGGAATAGAGGCGCCTCCCTTTTGGAAAATGGCCCTGCGTGGCAATAATTTGGCCGATGACGTGCTGGTAGATCGTTGGCAAATTTGCCGTTTTACCCCCCCCAGCAGCGTGAACATTGAGGTGGGCGTAGCGCATATGGGCCATGGTGGTTATGACGCGCCCAACGATAAAAAGGCCTACAGCGTGGTGATTGACTTCATCACCCCTGAGACCGAGACATCCATCCACTACTTCTGGGGCATGGCGCGCAAGTTCAACCCCAAGGACAAGGCGCTGACCGCCACCATACGCGAAGGCCAAGGCAAGATATTTACCGAAGACCTGGAGATGCTAGAGCGCCAGCAAAAGAACTTGCTGGCACATCCCACCCGCAACATGTTGAAGCTCAATATCGATGCCGGTGGTGTGCAATCGCGCAAGGTGCTGGAGCGCTGGATTGCGCAGGAGCAAGTGGCATAAACGAGGCGTCTACTGCCTACGGTATGTGCCCGTTAAACTTGGGCCATGACCTTTCTAGACCAGCTGCGCACCGCCGAGCGCCAAAACGGCTCCCTGTTATGTGTGGGGCTGGACCCCGATCCGGCCAAATTCCCCGCCGGCTTGAAAGGCGACACCAGCAAGATTTTTGACTTTTGCGCCGCCATTGTGGATGCCACTGCTGACCTGGTGATTGCGTTCAAACCGCAAATTGCCTACTTTGCTGCCCACCGCGCCGAAGCGCAGCTGGAGCAGCTGATGGAGCACATGCGCCGCACTACGCCCCACGTGCCCATTATTCTGGACGCCAAGCGCGGCGACATCGGCAGCACTGCCGAGCAGTACGCCATTGAAGCCTTTGAGCGCTACGGCGCAGACGCAGTCACGCTGTCACCCTTCATGGGCTTTGACTCGGTGCAGCCGTACTTGAAGTACCACGGCAAGGGCGCTTTTTTGCTGTGCCGCACGTCTAACCCCGGTGGCGACGACTTCCAGCCGCAGCACCTGATGGACCTGCCCGGCCAGCCACGTCTGTACGAGCACATTGCCGCGCTGGCCCAGGGCCCCTGGAACCTGAACGGCCAGTTGGGTCTGGTGGTGGGTGCAACTTATCCCGCCGAAATTGAGCGGGTGCGTGCTGTGGCCCCATCGGTACCGCTGCTGATACCCGGCGTGGGTGCGCAGGGCGGTGACGCGGTGGCGACTGTCAAAGCGGGCTACCGCAGCGCAGGCGGCGACACTACGGCACCGATTGTGGTGAACTCGTCACGGGCCATTTTGTATGCGTCGCAAGGTGCAGACTTTGCCGCCATGGCGCGCCGCGAGGCAACCAAAACTCGTGATCAGTTAGAAGCTGCTAAAGCCTGAGTGCTACTAATTTAATAGCTGTTTACGCACAGCGGACGGGTTCTGGCGGCCAATTTTGTTTGAAAAATAGGGGGTAAACCGCATGATTGATCTCTATACCGCTGCCACTCCCAACGGGCACAAAGTGTCTATTGCGTTGGAAGAACTGGCCCTGCCCTACACCCTGCAGGCGCTGGACCTATCCAAGGGCGAGCAAAAGCGGCCCGACTTTCTGGCCATTAACCCCAACGGGCGCATTCCCGCCATCGTGGACCGTGCCGAGCAACCCGGCGAAGAAGATTTTGCGGTATTCGAGTCCGGCGCCTGCCTGATTTACCTGGCCGAGAAAACCGGGCGACTCATGCCTACAGATGTGAAAGGCCGCTCCCGCGTCCTCCAGTGGCTGATGTTCCAAATGGGCGGTATCGGGCCGATGATGGGCCAGGCCAATGTGTTCTACCGCTACTTCCCCGAGAAACTGCAGCCTGCCATTGACCGGTACCAGGGCGAAAGCAAGCGCCTTTTTCGCGTGCTAGATGGCCACCTGAAAGACCACGAATATTTGGCGGGCGACTACTCCATTGCCGACATTGCCAACTGGGCTTGGGTGCGCACGCACCGCTGGTCGGGCGTGGAGGTGGACGACCTGCCGCACCTGCAGCGTTGGCTTGCCGTCATCCGCACCCGGCCCGCAGTGCAAAAAGGCATCGAGATGCCGCCTTCTAAGATGGACCTCACGCGGGACGGCGAGGAGCAGGCCAAAAAGTTCTCCGAGCAAGCCCGCACCATGGTGGAAATGGGCCAATCGCGCACCTAGTGTGCCGCTAACGCAGCAACGCACTATTCCAGACATATCTCGGGCCCACTCAAGGCCTATCTAAGGTTTACACATGAAGCTCTACACCGCCCCCCGCGCGCCCAGCCCTCGGCGCGTGACCATGTTCATGGTGGAAAAAAACATCACCAACATTGACTTGGTGAACGTGGACTTGAACGCCCAGGAGCACAAAGCCGAGGCCTACCGCGCCAAAAGCCCGCTGGCCAAAGTGCCCGCGCTGGAGCTGGATGATGGCCGTGTGCTGACCGAGACCCGCGCCATCTGCACCTACCTGGAAGGCATCTACCCCGAGCCCAACCTAATGGGCGTAGATGCCGAAGAGCGCGCGTTCATCGAGATGGCTGACCGCCGCGTGGAGCACTACCTGCTGGCTGGCATTGCCAACACCGTGCGCCACACCCACCCC
Source organism: Pseudomonadota bacterium (assembly GCA_046045765.1). Lineage (GTDB taxonomy): Bacteria > Pseudomonadota > Gammaproteobacteria > Burkholderiales > Burkholderiaceae_C > Allorhodoferax. Next base: position 11,026 of record JBJOLD010000345.1, read on the forward strand.
GGACTGGCCCCGCTGGAGCAGCCGCAGTTCCCCGACTACGGCCACTCGCAGGCGCAGAAGGTGCGCGAGATTGCGCAGTGGTTTGACCACGTGCTGGAGAGCCAGCCGTGGATGGCAGGAGAGCGCTTCACCATTGCCGACATCACCGCGTTTTGCGCTATTGAATTTGCCAAGCTGATGCATTTCAACCCCGGCAAAGAGGGCATGCCCGCGCTGCAGGCCTGGCGTGACAAGGTCAACGCGCGCACCAGCGCACGTGCGTAACAAAGTGCAAAAGCGGTAGGCGGGGTGCCTTAACTGGGTTAGCCTGTGTATTGACCAACCCACAATTGACTCAATTTTTATCGCCTATGCTCTCTAAAGCTTCGGATAGTTCCACTGAACAATCAGCCTGGGTGCTCGCCAGCGCTGGGGCTGCCATTCTGCCTTTGGCCGCCTGCGGTGGCGGAGATGATGCTGCAGTCGTAGCAAGCAGCATACCCCTGGAGCCAGGCCGCGCGGTGAGTTTGAGCAGTGTGTCTGCCGGTAAAGCTTATCCCGCACCAACCACATCAGCCCAGGCTGCCCGTTTTTTATTGCAAGCCCAACTGTCCGCGAGTGACGCGGACATTGTCAGTGTGCAAAGCAGCGGTTTTGCCCAATGGATTCAAAACCAAATCGCCGCCGACCAAGGCCCTACGGGATGGGATTGGCTCAATGCCAAAGGCTATGGCGATGTCAACAACGCCAGCAACTTCTACGACAGCAGCTTCCCCGGCGACTACATGGCCTGGAGCCAGCTGATCGCGTCGCCAGACGCTGCGCGCAAGCGCATGGCGCTGGCACTATCAGAGATATTCGTGGTGTCGCTCAATGGGCTGGACTTCGCATGGCGTAGCCACGCCGCCGCCCAGTACTGGGATACGCTGTCCAAGTACGCCTTCGGTAACTACCGCGACCTGTTGGAGGCCATCACGCTCAACCCTGCCATGGGCTACTACCTCAATACCAAAGGCAACAAAAAGGCCGACGGTAGAGGTAG
>JBJOLD010000024.1:0-3614 GCA_046045765.1 Pseudomonadota bacterium
CATGGGCGACTTGAAGCTGTGCGTGGGGTAGCCAATGTGGGCGATGATTTCTGTGTTGCCGTTGATCATGAAAACTGTCCGAAAAGAAAATTATTTGGTGCCAAACTTTCGCACCAAGCCACCCAGTGCAATCAGGTAGCCGTCCACGCCAAAACCAATCACGATGCCCGACGCTGCGGGTGACACCCAGGAGTGGTGGCGAAACTCTTCACGCGCATGCACGTTGGAGATATGGCATTCGATGACGGGCAAACCGTCGACACCTTTGATAGCGTCGTGCAGGGCAATCGACGTGTGGGTGAATGCACCGGGGTTGAACACACAGCCCAGCGCCTCACCGGCTTTGTACAGGCGGCCGTACTCATGAATTTTGTCCAGTAGTGCGCCTTCCCAGTTGCTCTGAAAGCACTCCACGTCAAAACCCAGGCGCGCACCCTCGGCCTTGCACAGGGCTTCTACATCCGTCAGCGTGGTGCTGCCGTACGTGGCTGGCTCGCGTGTACCCAACAGGTTGAGGTTGGGGCCATTGAGGATGAGGATTTTTTTCATAAGGAAAGCTCTGGAGTTACACAAACGATGCGCGTGCCCACCACACTGCGGGCACGCGCTTTGATTGTCTTACTTGCGCAGCTTGGCCAATTCGGCGTTCAGTTCAGCCAAAGTGGCCGCACTGGCAGCGCCATGCTTTTCCACCACGGGCTTCATTTTTTCGCGGAACTTAGCCAATTCAGCAGGAGACAACTCGCTGACCTGCATACCACCTTTTTTGACTGCTTCAAGCGCAGTGCTGGCTTGATCGCGGGCCTGCTGACGCTGATAAATTGAAGACTCAGCAGCAGCGTCACCGACGATTTTTTGCTCTGCAGCAGACAAGGTATCCCAAAACTTCTTGCTAATCAGCACCGACTGAGGGTTGTATTGGTGGTTGGTCAATGTGACGTACTTTTGCACTTCAAACAACTTGTTGGCTGCAATCACGGTCAAGGGATTCTCTTGTCCATCAATGGCTTTTTGCTCCAAGGCGGCATAGACCTCGGGGAACGGCAGCGGTGTGGGGTTGGCGCCCAGTGCTTTGACCCAGTCCACATTGATGGCGTTAGGAATCACGCGCAGCTTCAGGCCTTCGATGTCTTCCACCTTGGTGATGGGGCGCTTGCTGTTGGTGATGTTGCGGAAGCCCAATTCCCAGAATGTCAAACCAACCAGGCCTTTGGCGTCGAGTTTGGCGTGCAATTTTTTACCGAAAGGACCGTCGACGACTGCGTCGGCTTCTTTGCCATTGGCGAACATGAAGGGGAAGTCAAACACTTCAAAATCTTTGACCTGGCTGGCCAAAATACCCGAGTTCAGAGAAACCATTTCCAAGGTGCCGCCTTGCAAGGCAGACACGTTGGCCTGGTCGCCACCCAACACACCGCCGGGAAACAAGTTGACCTTGATCTTGCCGCCAGACTTGGCTTGCACCAGGTCAGCGAACTTTTCCATGCCCATCACCAAAGGGTGACCTTTGGGGTTTTGGGTGGCGAACTTGATGGTTTTTTCCTGCGCGTACGCAGCACCAAAGGCAGCCACTGCAACTGCAGCAGCAATAGTTTTGAGGACTAAACGTTTCATGACTTGTCTCCTGTTAAAAAATTTGAAAATTAAAAATCAATAGAACCACCGCGCGGGCACCATCACCAACTGCGGAAATGCCACCATCAAAAACATGATGAGGAACTGCGCAATCATGAACGGCACAACGCCTTTGGTCACCTCGTCCATACTCACTTTGCCCACACCAGCCACCGCATTGAGCACGGTGCCCACAGGTGGGGTGATCAGACCAATGGCGTTGTTGATGATAAACAGTACGCCAAAGTACACCGGGTCAATGCCAGCGGCCTTTACCACCGGCATCAGCACTGGGGTGAGCAACAAAATAGTGGGCGTCATGTCCAAGGCAGTGCCCACTACCATGGTGAGCACCATGATGGCCAGCATCAGCAACTTGGGACTGTCCAGCAGCGGCTCCAGCAGGGCCACCACTTGTTCAGGCAAATTAGCCACTGTAATGAGCCAAGCCGACACCATGGCCGCTGCCACCAAGAACATCACCACCGCGCTGGTCTTCGCGGCCATTACAAACAAGGGAATGAGCTTTTTGAAGTTCAGCTCGCCATAGATCACCGTGGACACAAACAACGAATACACCGCAGCTACCACAGCAGCCTCGGTTGGTGTGAAGATGCCGAACTTCAGGCCGAACACAATAATGAAGGGCAACACCAGCGCCCAGGTTGCCAAGCGCAGTGATTCCATCACTTCAGCGAATGTTTTCCGAGGCGGTGGAACCACCACTTCCTTGCGCACCAGCCACCACCAAGTAATCACCAACGACACCGCCAGCCACACACCCGGGAAAATGCCAGCCATGAATAGCTTGGAGATCGACACGTTGGCCGCCACACCAAACACCACAAAGCCAATACTGGGTGGAATAATGGGCGCAATGATGCCGGCAGAAGCGATCAAACCGGCAGAGCGGGCCTTATCGTGGCCCGCAGCCACCATCATGGGTAACAGCAAAGCGGTCAGCGCAGCGGCATCGGCCACAGCAGAACCTGAGAGGGATGCCATGATCACGGCAGCCACAATCGTCACGTAGCCTAGGCCACCTTTAACGTGGCCGACCAAAGCCATGGCGAAGTTCACGATGCGACGCGACAGGCCACCGGCATTCATGATTTCGCCTGCCAGCATAAAGAAAGGCACGGCCAGCAGCGGGAAGCTGTTGGAGCCTTCAATCAGGTTCTGCGCCAGAATTTGCGCATCGAACATATTGAGCTGCCACATCAGCGCAGCGCCGCACAGCAGCAACGAGAAAGCAATCGGCACACCCAGTGCCATGGCGGCCATCAGGGAACCCAGAAAAACGATGATAGTCATAGTGAGGCTCCTGAATTAGTGGGCGGCTTTGGCGTCGGCAGCATCCGCGTGGGGTGCCTCTTCGGATTCCTGAATCAGCACCAGGTGGTCATCGTCAATCTGGCCTGTGACCAGTCGGTAAATGTCCATCAGCAAAATGGGCAGGCTCAAAGCAGAGAAGGCCATGCCGCAGGCATAAAACCATCCCATAGAGGCTTCCATCACCGGGCTCTCGGAATCTTTGTTGACCAAGAACTGGTCGTACGAGCCCTTGAAAATCAGCCACAGGCAATACACCATCAGCAGCAGCGAGAGGCCCATGCAGATACGCTTGCCTTTGGGGCCTAGTTTGCCAACCAGCATGTCGGTACCCAGGTGGGCGTTGTCGCGCAGCGCAATCACCGCGCCCATAAAGGTGACCCAGACGAAGAGCCAGCGTGACAACTCTTCAGACACCGTAAAGCCCGAGTTGAACGCATAGCGCATGAACACATTGCCAAACACCAGCACCACCATCAGCGCCAGCGCAGCAGCGATGAAGTAGCCCAGCAGCTGGCAATAACCATCAATCAGCTTTTTAACCATGGAGTTGTCTCCTCAGATGTTCCAGTTTTAGTAATGTACGAACTGGTTAGTTTTTTAGTGCTAGGGTTTTCCCTATATCAAAGCACTCACAAGGATTTAGCTGTTATGCCAACTTGTTCTTT
>JBJOLD010000071.1:0-7752 GCA_046045765.1 Pseudomonadota bacterium
GTGCGACCCCCGATACTACAAATGGAACCAGTGGCTGTTTTTGAAGATGCTGGAAAAAGGCATTGCCTACCGAAAGACGCAGGTCGTTAACTGGGACCCGGTGGATCAGACCGTGCTGGCCAACGAGCAGGTGATTGACGGCAAGGGCTGGCGCACGGGTGCAACCGTCGAGAAACGCGAGATTCCAGGTTACTACCTCAAAATCACCGACTACGCGCAAGAGCTTCTGGGCCAAGTGCAGACTGGTCTGCCCGGCTGGCCCGAACGGGTCAAACTGATGCAGGAAAACTGGATTGGCAAGAGTGAAGGCGTACGCTTTGCGTTCACCCATGACATCCGAGATACCGCAGGCGTGCTGGTAGGAGGATCTGTTGCTGCGTCCGAGGGCGAGCCAGGCCGTATGTATGTGTTCACCACCCGGCCCGACACCATCATGGGTGTGACGTTTTGTGCGGTAGCCCCCGAGCACCCGTTAGCTATGCACGCGGCGTCGAGCAATCCGAATTTGGCGGCCTTCATCGAAGAATGCAAAGCCGGCGGCACGACGGAAGCAGAGTTGGCTGTGAAAGAAAAGCTGGGCATGGACACCGGCTTGCAAGTTACGCACCCGCTCACTGGAGCGCAAGTGCCAGTGTGGGTGGGCAACTACGTGCTGATGGGCTACGGTGATGGCGCCGTCATGGGCGTACCTGCCCACGACGAGCGCGACTTTGCGTTTGCCAAAAAGTACAACTTATCCATCAACGATGTAGTGCATATCGACGGCTTGACCTACGACCACGCGCAGTGGCAAGACTGGTACGCAGACAAACAGCGTGGCGTAACGGTCAACTCTGATGTGTACAGCGGCCTGAGCTACAAAGAGGCAGTCAATGCGGTGGCGCAAGCCTTGGCCGCCAAAGGCCTGGGTGAGAAGAAAACCACCTGGCGCCTGCGCGATTGGGGTGTGAGCCGCCAGCGCTACTGGGGCACGCCCATTCCCATCATTCATTGCGCGGAACACGGTGCAGTGCCGGTGCCCGAGAAAGACCTGCCTGTGGTGCTGCCATTGGATTGCGTGCCCGATGGTTCCGGCAACCCTTTGCACAAGCACGAAGGTTTTCATGCTGGTGTGGTCTGCCCTGTATGCGGCAAGGCCGCGCGGCGAGAGACCGACACGATGGACACCTTTGTCGATAGCTCGTGGTATTTCATGCGCTATTGCGACCCGCACAGCGCTGAGGCCATGGTGGCCGGTGGCACTGACTACTGGATGCGCGACCAAACCAAAGCTACCGGTGGCAGCGGCATGGACCAGTACATCGGCGGTATTGAGCACGCCATCCTGCACTTGTTGTACGCCCGCTTCTGGACCAAGGTGATGCGTGATTTGGGGCTGGTGAAAGTGGACGAGCCCTTTACCAAACTGCTCACACAGGGCATGGTGCTTAACCACATCTACAGCCGCCGCACCGCCAAGGGCGGCAAAGAGTATTTCTGGCCACACGATTTAGAGAACGTGCAAGACGTGGCCGGCAAAGTAGTGGGTGCCAAACTCATCAAAGCGGTGGACAGCGCCGATGGTTTGTTGCCGGTAGGCACGGCTATCGACTACGAGGGCGTGGGCACCATGTCCAAGTCCAAAAACAATGGTGTGGACCCGCAGGCGCTAATCGCCCGATACGGCGCGGACACCGCCCGCATCTACACCATGTTCACCGCGCCACCCGAGGCCACGCTGGAGTGGAACGACGCAGCCGTGGAAGGTAGCTACCGCTTTTTGCGCCGGGTGTGGAACTTTGGCGTCAAGCTGTTTGCTATGGATTCAATAGCTGCTTGCGCCAGTTTGGCGGGGGTTGCAAGCCTAAAAGATGTTAAATTTGGCAAAGAAGCCAAGGCCTTGCGCCTGGAAATGCACAGCGTGCTCAAGCAGGTGGATTACGACTACCAGCGCATGCAGTACAACACCGTGGTGTCCGGCACCATGAAGATGATCAATGCGCTGGAGGACTTCAAGGCGTTGGACAGCGAGGGCGGCCAAGTGGCCTTGATTGAAGGCTTCGGCATCTTGCTGCGCTGCCTGTACCCCGCTACGCCCCACTTGGCCCACGGCCTGTGGTCCGAGCTGGGCTACGCCAACCACCTGGGTGATTTGCTGAACGCGCCTTGGCCGCAGGTGGATGCATCCGCTTTGCAAAAAGACGAAATCGAACTCGTGTTGCAAATCAACGGCAAGTTGCGGGGCGCAGTGGTCGTGCCCGCTGGCGCTTCCAAAGAAGCCATCGAAGCCGCTGCGCTGGCCTGCGACACTTTCGTTAACTTTGCAGCGGGTGCGCCCGCCAAGAAGGTGATTGTGGTGCCCGGCCGCTTGGTCAACATCGTCATCTGAGGCTTGTGATGCGTCGCACCCTGCTTATCGCGTTGGTGGCTTCTGCAGCCCTGGCGGGCTGCGGCTTCAAGCTGCGCAGCAGCCAAGCGTTTGCCTTCCAAACGGCTGCAGTCACGCCCGAAAACAGCGGCGGTGTGGCAGGCGAGCTGACGCGGTACTTGGGTGATTCCATTCGCCCGGTAGCACCGGGCGCGGGCGGTGAAGCGCCGCAGGTCATCGTGGATATTTTGCAAGAGCTGCGCGAAAAAACCGTGGTGGGTGTGAACGCATCCGGCCAAGTGCGCGAGTTTCAGTTGCGTATCAAGGTGCGGTTTCGGCTGCGCACACCGCAGGGCCTGGATCTGATTGCCCCGACCGAAATCACGCAGCAGCGTGACATCAGTTTCAACGAATCCGCCGTCCTGGCTAAAGAGGCCGAAGAAGCCTTGCTCTACCGCGACATGCAGAGCGACATCGTGCAGCAGCTGTTGCGCCGCATTGCTGCAGTCAAAAGCCTGATGCCTTAAGCTCATCATGCAAATTAGCGCGGCCCAGCTCACTAATCACCTGCAGCGTGGGCTCAAGAGCCTGTACACACTGCACGGTGATGAGCCGCTGTTGCAACAAGAGGCACTAGACACCATCCGCATGCAAGCGCGGGCGCAGGGTTATACCGAACGCATCTCGCACACCGTAGCCGGGGCGCATTTTGACTGGAGCGAGGTGCTGGCCTCTGGCGGCAGCCTGAGTTTGTTTGCGGACAAACAGATTGTTGAAATTCGCATCCCTAGCGGTAAGCCCGGCAAAGACGGCAGCGTGGCACTGCAGCAGCTGGCTCAAGCCGCACAGAACAACGATTCGCTGCTCACTATTCTGATGCTGCCGCGCTTGGACAAGATGACCAAGTCCAGCGCGTGGTTTTCTGCCTTGGACAGTTTTGGCGTTACCTTGCAGGTGGAGCCGGTAGAGCGCAGCGCGCTGCCTACCTGGATTGCGCAGCGCCTGGGTGCGCAGGGTCAACGGGTTGAGGCGGGCGACGAAGGGCAACGTACGTTGCAGTTTTTTGCCGACCGGGTAGAGGGCAACCTGCTGGCCGCGCACCAAGAGATTCAAAAACTGGGCTTGTTGTTTCCTGTGGATGTCTGCTCCAGTTCAAGCGGCGTACTGACGTTTGCGCAAGTCGAAAGTGCTGTGCTTAACGTAGCGCGCTACGACGTGTTCAAGCTGTCTGAAGCCGTGCTGGCCGGGCAAGCGGTGCGCGTGCAGCGCATGCTCGATGGCCTGCAGGCCGAGGGTGAAGCCGAGGTGCTGGTGCACTACACGCTGGCCGAAGACATTCGCGCTTTGAAGCGGGTGAAAGATGCCATGGGCCAAGGGCGACCACTGCCCATGGCCCTGCGCGAAAACCGCATTTGGGGCCCCAAAGAACGCCTGTTCGAGCGCGTATTACCCAAGCTCAGCGACGCTACCTTGGCCGAACTGCTGCAAAGCGCGCATGTAGTGGATGGAATTGTCAAAGGCCTCAAACAACCCGATTGGCCCGCTAGCGGTTGGCAGGCATTGCATCGGCTGGCATTGCAATTGTGCAGTTTGTGTGCGTTGACGGCAGCGGTGGGGCGCAGGCCGGGAGCGGCTTAAATGCCTACATTTCTTCGTCGTTGCTGTGCATTTCAGCAATAGCTTTGAAATGCAAGTCAATCGACATAAATGCATCTGTAATGTCGGGGTCGAAATGTTTTCCTCGTCCCTTTTTAATGAGGTCTACGGCCACATCATGGGTAAAGGCTGGTTTGTACACCCGTCGAGTGATAAGCGCGTCATACACGTCGGCAACTGCCATCAAGCGTGCCGACAAGGGTATAGCATCGCCGCTGAGACCTTGGGGATAGCCCGAGCCATCCCATTTTTCCTGGTGGGAATAAGCAATATCTTTGGCGCACTGGAGAAACGGTACGTGTTTGCCTAGACGTGCCTCCGCCGACTCGATTGCCAGCTTACCTAGAGTGGTGTGTGTTTTCATTATGGTGAACTCTTCTGGCGTCAGGCTCCCCGGCTTGAGCAAAATTCGGTCCGGAATGCCCACCTTGCCAATGTCGTGCAGCGGAGCAGACTTGAATAGCAGGTCTACGGTTCGATCGTCGAGCTGCCATTCGAACTTGGGGTTTTTGCGCAACTCTAAAGCTAACAATCGAACGTAGTGTTGCGTACGAATAATGTGATTGCCGGTTTCGTTATCCCGCGTCTCTGCCAACGATGCCATGGTCAGAATAGTGACGTCCTGTATGTCGTGCACCTCCTCCAACCGGCGTTGAACTTCCAACTCCAAAAACTGATTTTGGTTCTTCAATAAATCCGTCGAGGCCTTCAATGTCAGGTGGGTGTGCACGCGTGACAGCAAAATTGGCGGGCTGATGGGCTTGGTAATGTAGTCCACGGCCCCCAGTTCGAAGCCGATTTGCTCGTCTTGCACCTCAGATCGAGCGGTGAGGAAAATCACCGGAATATCTCGGGTGTAGGCATCGGCTTTGAGCTGGCGACACACTTCGAAACCATCCATCTCCGGCATCATGACATCAAGCAGGATCAAATCGGGGCGCGGATCAGAGGCCGCAATGGTGAGCGCCCGCGCACCACTGTTGGCCGCTTTGATGCGGTAGGTGGTGCTTAAAAGGTCGTTCATCAGGGATAAATTTACTGGAGTGTCGTCGACCACCAGAATCAATGGTTTGTCTGGGATGTGCTTGACATCAGGCATGGGTTTTAACTTTCGTTCTGAGAATGACCAAGGCCTCATCCAATGCAAAAGTGGTGATGGCCAGTTTGAGATTTGTGAAGTGCGTGGGGTATAGCTCTTGAAAAAGCGCTTGATTTTGTGAAAAATAGCGCTCCGCGCTGGGGTCGTCATCTGCCAGCAGCTCTTCGAGGCGGCGTACCACGCCATGCCCTTGCTTAGTCGACATTTCGGCCATCACTGGCACCACTACTGGATACGCCTTTAGTAAGCCTTGTAGCGTTAACAGCAAAGTGTCTTGGCAGCGCTGCAATTCTCGCAGCCCTTTACTGATTTGCTCTGTGCCTGTCGGCTGGTGACGCAGCAGCGTCTCTAATTGAAGTGCGGCTTGTTGAACCGCATCCGCACCAATGGTGCCCGCCAAGCCCCGCAATGTGTGGGTGATGCGCTCCGCAGCGGCAGTGTTGCCAGTTTCTAACTCATGGGAGATTCTTCGCAATGTGCCAGTCTGTTGGCTGACAAAATCATGTACCAGCGCAAGGTAACGTTCGCTGCGCCCCATGGTGCGGCGCAAGCCTGAAGCGATATCCAGGCCGTCCAGAATTGCTGGCAATGCGTGCTGCGATGGAGCGCTCTCCGCTTGCAGGACTTGCGAGGCAGCAGCCCCTCTTTTTTGCGCACGGGCACGCAAAACGTCTTTCGAAATCCAGCGCATCAGCGCTTCAAATAGCAATGTGGGCTCAATGGGTTTGGCGACAAAGTCGATCATGCCCGCATCTCTGCAACGCTGGCGGTCTGCGGCCATTGCATTGGCCGTCATGGCAATAATCGGCACCGCGAGCCAGTCGGCGTGGGCTTGTAGAGCCAAGGCCGCATCGACTCCATCCATCTCAGGCATCTGCATGTCCATCAAAATGGCATCGAATTTAAACGTCAGGGCCAAAGATACGGCCTCCTGCCCGTTATTGGCTATGCGCACCGATACGCCCGCTTCGGCTAATAATTCGGCGGCTACTTGTTGGTTCAATGGATTGTCTTCAGCCAGTAAAACTATTGCGCCCGTCAATGCCTTGTAGTCTTTAGGAGTACCGACCAGAGATTTGACTGGATGGTCCCCACCTTGGCTGTGGCCTCCCGACAAAAGGCGCACCACGGCGTCAAAAAGCAGCGAAGGATTCAATGGTTTAGCCAACACTTCGTATACGCCAGCTTCAGCTGCGTATTGCAAAACGTCTTCACGAGAGTATGCGGTCACGATGGCCATGTGAGGTGTGATCGCCAGGCCCATGGCCTGAACGTGCTTTGCCACTTGAGCACCGGTCATACCGGGCATTTGCCAGTCCAGTAGCAACACGTCGGGCAAAGTGCCGTTGTCAGCACAAGAACGGATGGTTTCCAGGGCTTGCAGGCCGGACTCTACAGAGCTGACTTCAAAACTCATGCTCTGCAGAAGTTCAACCAGCACTGCACGGGCGTGTGCGTTATCGTCCACCACCAGTACGCGCCGCCCACGGAGTTCTGGCTGGGGTAAGCGCGGCGCAAGGGCTTGGTTGGTCAACCCCATTCGGGCGGTGAACCAAAAATTAGAACCTACATTCACCACGCTATCGACACCGACGGTTCCACCCATCAGCTCAGCTAGCTGCTTGGAAATCGCCAGACCCAAACCTGTGCCGCCGTATTTTCGGGTGGTGGACGCATCCGCCTGCTGAAAACTTTGGAACAACCGCGAGATTTGTTCCGGAGTCAGGCCGATGCCGGTGTCGTGAACTGAAAACTTGAGCCTCACCCCATCGAGCAACATCTCGTCGACCGAGATATTGATGTCGATAGAACCACTTTCGGTGAACTTGACCGCATTGTTGGTGTAATTTACGAGAATTTGCCGTAGCCGGAGTACGTCGCCCACCAAAGTGGGGGGCACATCGCGGCTAATGTCGATGATGAGCTCCAGCCCTTTTTGTCCGGCTTTCTCAGTCACCAAAGTGGCTACGTCATCCATAAGGTCTTCAAGCACAAAGGGCACGTTCTCAATGTGCAGCATGCCGGCCTCTACTTTGGAGAAGTCCAGCACATCGTTGATGATTCCCAGCAAATGCTGGCTGGACTGTTGAATTTTTTGTAAGTAGTCCCGCTGTTTGATCGTCAGGTCGGTGCTCTGCGCCAAAAAGCTCATGCCAATGATGGCGTTCATTGGTGTGCGTATTTCATGACTCATGTTGGCCAGAAAGTCGCTTTTATGCTGATTGGCAGCCTCTGCTGCGGCACGTGCATTACGCGCCTCGTTGAACATGCGCACGTTTTCGGTGGCAATGATGGCTTGGTCCGCAAAAGTCATCAGCAGATCCGATGCATGCGTATCAAACAGCCCAGGCTCTTGGCGCGCGACGCAAATGAACCCCATGGCAGCGCCATGGCGCATCAGTGGGGAAATGAGCATGCTGCGCGCGCCTTGTACACGGGCAAACGCCCATGCTCGTACCGAACCACGGTCATCTGTGTCTATGTCACTCACCACGATTGATTCGCCTGCCAGTACCTGCTCCATCAAGGGAAAATCTGCCCCAGACAACGGAAATAAGGCTTGCAGGGCTGCTGCTTTGTCTGGATCAATAGACGTCAATCCAACCAACTGCAGGCTATCGCCCACCAAGTGAGTTACTAAGGTTGAAAG
>JBJOLD010000214.1:0-2890 GCA_046045765.1 Pseudomonadota bacterium
GGGACAAGCGCCAAGTGGGGTGCTGCAGACAGTGCGCAATGCAGGTCTGGGTGTTATCGCCATGGGCGAAGTTGCCAACGCGCTGCGCGTTGTCCATGGGTTGCAGGTAGTGGTGGGTGAAGTGGGCGGCTTCGCACTCGGCGATGTCGATGCCCGTTTGCGGCCAAACCAGCTTGAGTTCGTGCCCCTGGCGCTGCACCCATGGTGCACCGGCCTTGGGGCTGACGCAAACCCAGTCAATGCCTGCGGGCGCGGCAATGCTGCCATTGGTTTCGACCGCAATGAAAAAGCCCTGCGCATGCAGCGCGTCAATCAGCGCGGTGTCCACCTGCAGCAGCGGCTCGCCCCCGGTCAGCACCACCATGCGGTGGTCATGCGCTGCGGTAGGCCATTGGGCGGCAATGCGCGCGGCCAGCGCTTGCGCATCGGCAAATTTGCCACCCAGCGTGCCGTCAGTCCCCACAAAGTCAGTGTCACAAAACTGGCAAACAGCTGTGGCGCGGTCTTGCTCGCGGCCAGACCACAGGTTGCAGCCCGCAAAACGGCAGAACACCGCAGGCCGACCGGCGTTAGCGCCTTCACCTTGGAGTGTGTAAAAAATTTCTTTGACTTGGTAGCTCATGCCCGCGCTGCCCCCGATGCAAAAGCCGTAACAGCGAAACAGGTTTCACAACAAGCAGCACCTTGCGGCAAACGTGCCTGTGCTGCGAGGTTTTTAATCATGGTAGTCCTCTACATGACTCCGAAAAACAGAAAAGCGGGTTACGCCGGAGTTACGAAACCAACCGCTATTATCGCCTGATGGCAGACATACGCCCCTCCAACCGCACGCACCTCACTTCCATTGCTGCCCCCATCTTTGGGGAGTTTGTTCTGGGCATTACCGTGGCCATGGTGGGCCTGTGGCTCGCGTCACAGGAGTCCGACATTTCAGCCGGCAGTTTTGCGCTGTCGCAGCAGGTGCTGGAAACACTGAACGTGCTGTTCCGGGTGATGGCAATTGGCGGCGGCGTGGTGGTGACGCAGTATTTGGGCAGTGGCAACAAGCTGCTGGTGAAACAAACCGCACTCACCGTGCTGAGCGCCTGCACTTGGCTGGGCATCGTTGCCGCCGGCTGGCTGCTGTTTGCGGGTGATTTCACCTTGGACATACTGAATGCGCCCGAAGAAGTGCAGCCCTTGGCGCTGGAGTACATGATGTTTTTGGCGCCCAGCATGGTGTTGGAGGCCTACAACCTGTGCATGGCGGCCATATTGCGTGCCCACTTGCAGGCGCGCAAGTCGTTCTGGGTCATGATGGTGATGCACGGCACACATCTGCTGCTGGCCATCCCGCTGATGCGCGGCTGGGACAGCTGGGATGGGATGGGCCTCAATGGCTTTGCGTTGGCGTATTTTGTGAGCCGCTGCGTGGGCTTGGTGCTGCACCTGATCTTGTGGCGGCGCGGCATGGATTTGGTTCCCCAAGCTGCCGACTGGTGGCGCATTCGCTGGGATTACCTCAAACCAGCGCTGCGTGTGGGCCTGCCCGGCGCTGCGCTGGAACTGATTTACCGCTTGAACTTCATGGTGGCGCTGTCGGCTACGGCGCGCTTGGGCGTGGTGGCGCTGGCCACGTCGTCGTACACGCTGCAAACGCTGAAATATGTGTTGCTGACCAGCATGGCCATTGGTTGGGCCTGCGAAATCATGGTGGGGCGGCTCATCGGGGCCAAAAAGTTCAAGGAGGCCGACAAGCTGGTGCGTAAGGCTGTGCGCAACGGCATGCTGGCATCTGGCTCGCTGGCCTTGCTGGCTGCCATCAGCGCGCCGTGGCTAATGCGCATATTCACCCGTGACCCGGTGGTGATTGCTGCGGCTACCACGCTGCTGTGGATTTCGGTGGTGCTGGAGATCGGGCGTGTTTTTAACCTGATTGTGATTGGCACGCTGCGCGCTGCGGGCGATGTGCATTACCCGGTGCAGGCCAGTGTGGCGTCGCAAATTTTGCTGCTGGGTGTGGGGTCGTATGTGTTGGGGCGGCATTTTGGGCTGCCGGGCATCTGGATTGCCTATGTGGCAGATGAGTGTCTGCGCGGGTACCTGATGTGGATTCGTTGGCACAAATTCGGCTGGCTGCCCAAGGCGCGGCAGACGGTTAGAGACATTCAGCAGCGGTAACTCCGGCCTTTTCAAAACCATCAAGACGCTATCCGCTGGCGAGGGCAGGGAGCGCAAGGGAGGGCGGTATGGGCGTTTTTCTTCGTGTCACCCGGCCTTCGGCCTCCTTCTTTACCTTCGCAAAACACCCATACCGCCCTCCCTTGCTTTGGGGTTTTTGTTGCGGTTTTCGTTTTTCGTTTTACTCGAAGGTGGCGAAGGTTTCGTCTAGGCGTTGAACGTACTTCTTTCGCAATGACTCATCAATGAAACTCGCATTGAAACTATTGCGGGCCAGCGTGTAGGCATGCTGCGAACCCAGCCCTAGCGCGGCAAAAGTCTGGGTGAAGTTCTCGTTCATATAGCCACCGAAGTACGCGGGATCGTCGGAGTTGATGGTGGCCACAATGCCTGCGCCCAGCATGCGGCCAATGTTGTGCTGCGCCAGATCAGGAAACACGCGCAGTTTCAGGTTGGACAAGGGGCACACGGTGAGCGGCGTTTTGTCTTGGACCAGGCGCTGCATTAGCGCTGCGTCGTGGATGGCTTGGACGCCGTGGTCGATGCGCTCAACTTTCAGCACATCTAGTGCGCTCCAGATGTAGGCGGGTGGCGCTTCTTCACCGGCATGGGCCACCAAGCGAAAACCCAGCTCGCGGGCGCGCGCAAATACTTTGGCAAATTTTTCAGGCGGGTGACCCACCTCGCTAGAGGCCAGGCCAATACCCACAATTTTGTCGCGCAGCGGCAG
>JBJOLD010000267.1:0-2914 GCA_046045765.1 Pseudomonadota bacterium
CGCGGGATAATCCCTCCATGGCACAAAGTTTTGGCAAAGTTTCTCTACGGCAACGCATCGCCCCATGGTTTGAGGGTTTTGATGGGCCATTGGCCTTTGCCGTTTTCATGCTGGCAAGCGCAGGCTTGTTGACGATGTATGCGTCTGGCTACGACCATGGCTCCCGGTTTGCAGACCATGGCCGCAATATGTTGATTGCAGCCACCATCATGTTTGTAGTGGCCCAAATTCCGCCCCAACGCCTAATGGCACTGGCGGTACCGCTGTATGTGGCTGGGGTAACGCTTCTTATCGCTGTAGCCGTGTTTGGCATTACCAAAAAAGGCGCGCGGCGCTGGCTAAACATAGGAGTGACCATTCAGCCCAGTGAAATTCTCAAAATTGCCATGCCTCTGATGTTGTCTTGGTGGTTTCAAAAGCGCGAAGGCCAGCTGCGCCCGTTGGACTTTGGCGTGGCCGTTTTGTTACTAGGTATTCCGGTGGCCCTGATCATGAAGCAGCCCGACCTGGGCACCGCGTTACTGGTATTGGCTGCGGGCATGTCGGTGATTTTTTATGCCGGTATGAGCTGGAAATTGGTGATTCCGCCGGTGGTTTTGGCCGTTATCGGCGTAGGGCTGCTGGTGATATTTGAGCCGCAGCTGTGTGCCGACGGCATGCGCTGGCCGGTGCTGCACGACTATCAGCAACAACGTATTTGTACCCTGTTAGACCCCTCGCGCGACCCGCTAGGCAAAGGCTTTCACATCATTCAGGGCATGATCGCTATTGGCTCGGGCGGCGTGTTCGGCATGGGGTTTATGCAGGGCACGCAGACGCACTTGGAATTTATCCCTGAGCGTACTACCGACTTTATTTTTGCGGCGTATTCCGAAGAATTCGGCTTGCTTGGTAATTTGTTTTTGATTGTGGCGTTTGTGTTTTTGATTTTGCGCGGCTTGGCGATCGCGCTGGATGCGCCCACGCTGTTTTCCCGGCTGCTGGCGGGCAGCGTCACCATGATCTTCTTCACCTACGCCTTTGTGAATATGGGCATGGTCAGCGGCATCGTGCCGGTGGTGGGCGTGCCGCTGCCGTTTATCAGCTACGGCGGCACCGCAATGGTCACGCTGGGGTTGGCGCTGGGAATATTGATGTCCATTTCTAGCGCTAAACGGTTGGTGCAATCCTAGCGACGGTTGTGGGTTTAAGGGCGGGCCTAAAATGGTTAGATGATCTCTCGCGAACCCACTATCGAACGCTTGGCCACGGCCAGGTCCCTCTTGCTCACGCCGTTTGGCTTGGACGAGTCCCATTTGGCCAAAGCGCTAGCGGAGATCAAAGCGCACCAGGTGGATGAGGCGGACCTATATTTTCAGTACACCCGCTCCGAGGGCTGGAGTCTGGAAGAGGGCATTGTCAAAACCGGCTCGTTTAGTATCGATCAGGGCGTGGGTGTGCGAGCCGTGAGCGGCGAGAAAACCGCGTTTGCTTATTCTGACGATATTTCGTTTGCATCGCTCATCGATGCAGCCCGCACTGTGAGGACGATTGGGGCTGCAGGTAAGGTGGGGCGTGCGAGGTCAGCTACTAAAAAGATAGCGGGTGGGCGCAAGCTGTATTCCAGCACTGACCCCATCTCTACGCTGGACAGCACCACCAAAGTTGCCTTGCTGGGCAAAGTGGAAAAGCTGGCTCGAGCCAAAGACCCGCGCGTGATTCAAGTCATGGCGGGTTTGGCCAGTGAATACGACGTGGTGATGGTGGCGCGCGCCGATGGCACGCTGGCTGCCGATGTCCGCCCCTTGGTGCGCCTGTCGGTCACGGTGATTGCCGAGCAAAAAGGCCGCCGCGAAGTCGGATCTTCGGGTGGTGGCGGACGCTTTGGCCTGGCCTACTTTGATGATGCGCAGATTGAGGAATACGTTAACCAAGCGGTGCACGCAGCGCTTACCAACCTGGAAGCACGCCCCGCACCTGCGGGCGAGATGACGGTGGTGTTGGGCTCTGGTTGGCCCGGCATTTTGCTGCACGAAGCCATTGGACACGGGCTGGAGGGCGACTTCAACCGCAAGGGCAGCAGCGCGTTCAGCGGCAAGATTGGGCAGCGCGTAGCAGCCAAAGGTGTGACGGTGCTAGACGACGGCACCATCGCAGACCGCCGTGGCTCGCTGAACGTGGACGACGAAGGTAACGCCACCCAGCGTAATGTGCTGATTGAAGACGGCATCCTGAAAGGCTACATCCAGGACAGCATGAACGCTCGCCTGACCGGCGTGGCCCCCACGGGCAACGGCCGCCGCGAAAGCTACGCCCACATTCCCATGCCGCGTATGACCAATACCTACATGCTGGGTGGCGACAAAGAGCCGGAAGAAATCGTCAAGAGCATTAAGAAGGGCCTGTACGCCACCAACTTTGGCGGTGGCCAGGTGGACATCACCAATGGCAAGTTTGTGTTTTCTGCCTCTGAGGCCTATTGGGTGGAAAACGGCAAGATTTTGTACCCAGTCAAAGGTGCCACCATCGTGGGCAACGGCCCGGAATGCCTGAAACGCGTCTCCATGATTGGCAACGACATGAAGCTCGACAGTGGCGTGGGCACCTGCGGCAAAGAAGGCCAAAGTGTGCCCGTGGGCGTGGGCCAACCCACCTTGCGCATTGACGGACTGACCGTCGGCGGCACCGCTTAGCACGTGCTGTCAGCGAGCGGTTTTCAAGCTGTGCTACATTGAACCCATGGCCTCAACCCGTTTTTACTTTAGCTACTTTTGGTTCTCAAGCGCCTGTGGCGGTAGAGAGTTTTGAACGTACCCACAAGTAGCGTACTGAATCCCTCAAAAACCGCCGGCACCCCCGGCGGTTTTTTTATGTCTTTTTCGTTTTAATTATTTTGACCACAGGAGCCTTGACCATGACTGCAAAAGCCCACACA
>JBJOLD010000021.1:0-3203 GCA_046045765.1 Pseudomonadota bacterium
GCGTTGGCTCTTGGGCTGCGGAGGCTCTTGCCAGGTCTGGGGTAGGAATAATCACGTTGATTGATATGGATCACGTAGCTGAGTCGAATGTTAATCGTCAAGTTCACGCTATCACTCCCACTATTGGGCAATCTAAAATTGTTGCAATGCAGGAAAGAATATTCAACATTAATCCGTCATGCACGGTCAATTGTGTTGACGATTTTGTAACACCAGAGAATTGGTTATCTGTTGTACCTCCAGGTGTTGATGCAGTCATTGACGCGTGCGATCAGGTCAAGGCCAAAGTAGCAATGGCCGTATGGGCCAAAAGAAATAAAAGTTGCTTCATCACCGTTGGTGCTGCCGGCGGAAAGCGTTTGGCGCATGGAGTCGACATAGCGGACCTCAGCGGAGTAACACATGATCCATTGCTTGCGCAGATGCGATACCAGCTCCGAAAGAACCATGGGCATGCACGCGATGGTAAAAAGATGGGGTTAAGTTGTGTTTTTAGTAAAGAGGCTGTGAAGCCTGCCGATGCATCTTGTGCAACAGGTGGAGACGGCACCTTGAATTGTCACGGTTATGGTTCGATGGTGAGCGTGACCGCGACGTTTGGCCTGTGTGCAGCTGGATGGGTCATTGATAAAATTTCTCAAACTTCAGCGAAACTCGTAAAAAGTGACGCTATAATTTGAGGCTTAGCAGATAACGATTTATTTTAAAAGTTATCTGTCGGGACCTTAGCTCAGTTGGTAGAGCAGCGGACTTTTAATCCGTTTGTCGTGGGTTCGACCCCCGCAGGTCCCACCAATTTTTGGTGGTGTTAATATTAAATAATTTAACATTATCTGTAAATAAATTAAAGCCCGCTATCTACTAGGTAGCGGGCTTTTTTAATTATAGATATTGGGTTTATCGTTGTCTGCCAGCGTGAATGATGCCAGGCTCAATGAGCCCGGCTAAGAATTGCGGTACTACTGGTAGGAACAGTTGGGCAGTTCCACCAGTGCCCACTGCTATTTTTCCAGCAGACTAGTCAGTTGAAGCCACTGGTCTTCCAGCACCTTGAGCTCGTCGCCAACCAATTTAAGACACTTACCCAACTCGGCAATTTCAGAGGGGTGTGGGTTGGTAGATAGCTTGTTTTCAAGATCAGATCCCTCGTCGTTGAGAGTTTGCATGCGTGCTTCAACCTGCGCGAGGTCTCTCTTGGTTTTGCGGGTTGCCTCATTCAGTGGCGCAGAACCCTTAGTCGCTTTTGTAGATACTGCTGTGGGGGCGGTTTCTTTTGAAGCTACGGGGTTTTTGGCACTGATTTTGGCAAGTTCGCGTTGACGCTTTGCTTCATCTAATAGGTAACGCTGGTAATCGTCCAAATCTCCGTCGAAAGGATCTACACCGCCGTGCGACACCATCCAAAACTCATCACAAACCGAACGCAGCAAGGCACGATCGTGGCTAACCAGCATCAAGGTGCCTTCGAACTCATTAAGGGCCATGGCCAGCGCCTCGCGGGTCGCCAGGTCCAAGTGGTTGGTAGGCTCGTCCATTAGCAGCAGGTTGGGACGCTGCCACACCAGCATGCATAACACCAGGCGCGCTTTCTCGCCACCGCTCATGCTGCCCACGGACTGCTTGACCATATCGCCGCTGAAGTTGAAGGTGCCCAAAAAGCTGCGCAAGTCCTGTTCGCGGGTTTGCTGGCCGGCAATTTTGCCTGCCGCGGTCATTTCCCGTACCAAACGGATCATGTGCTCCAGCGGGGTATCGGCGGGGCGCAGAACGTCCAATTCCTGCTGCGCAAAGTAGCCAATATTGAGGCCTTTGCCTTCAGTAATTTCACCGCCAATCGCAGCCAAGTCGCGCGCGACTGTTTTTACCAAGGTTGACTTACCCTGGCCATTGGCTCCCAAAATACCAATGCGTTGACCAGCCAACACCGATTTACTGACGTTGCGCACGATCACGGTAGGTGGTGTGCCTTCTGGTGCATCTTCCGGTGCTGGGTAGCCGAAGCTCACCCCTGTCATGGAGAGCATGGGGTTGGGCAGGTTTGCTGGCTCTTTAAACTCAAAGGTGAAATCAGCATCGGCCAGCAGTGGGGCAATCTTTTCCATGCGGTCCAGTGCTTTAACCCGACTTTGGGCTTGCTTGGCTTTGCTGGCTTTGGCTTTGAACCGGGCGATGAACTTTTGCAGATGGGCAATTTTGTCTTGCTGCTTGGTAAATGCGTTTTGTTGAAGCTCCATTTGCTCGGCACGCATATCTTCAAACTTGCTGTAATTGCCCCCATAGCGCACCAGTTTGCCCATGTCAATGTGCAGGGTGACGTTGGTTACGGCATCCAAAAACTCGCGGTCGTGGCTAATTACCACCATGGTGCCTTCGTATTTTTTAAGCCAGGCCTCTAACCACACCAAGGCGTCCAAATCCAAATGGTTGGTGGGTTCGTCTAGCAACAGCAGGTCGCTGGGGCACATCAGCGCGCGGGCCAGCTGCAGGCGCATGCGCCAGCCCCCCGAGAAGCTGTTGACCGGATTTTCCAGCTCCGTGGTTTTAAAGCCCAAGCCCAGGATAAGGGCTTGCGCGCGGGCGGGGGCATCGTACTCGCCAGCGTCGTGCAAGCCAGTGTAGGCATGGGCCATGCGGTCATAGTCGTCTGTGGCTTCGGCAGCGGTCACCTCGGCACGGGCTGCGTTGAGTGCGGTGTCTCCTTCCACCACAAAGTCGGTAGCGGCTTGGTCGGTCTCAGGCATATCTTGGGCTACCTGACCCATGCGCCATTGGGCCGGAATGTAGTACTCGCCAGCGTCTTCATGCAAATTGCCATTCAGCAGTGCAAACAGCGACGACTTGCCTGCACCGTTACGCCCTACCAGGCCTACTTTTTCACCGGGGTTGAGTGTGACGGAAGCGCTTTCCAGCAACACCTTGGCACTGCGGCGAAGGGTGACATTTTTCAGAGTAATCATGGTTAATTTTTACAGCGCCAAGCGCGAAAACAGGTATCAAAAAGAACAGGCCGCACGCCACAATGTGGCAGCGGGCCTTGCCCGTAGGCTGGGAATATGGTGCTCAAGAGTTCCTATGGCAGCGAATGGCCACCAAAGGTCATTGACGGTCATTTGAGCGGATCAGCGCCTCTCGGGGAATCAGTACAACTTGGTTCTCGCCTGCACTGGTGTCCAGCCAAACGACTTCCAGCGTGGGGAATGCGG
>JBJOLD010000044.1:0-4679 GCA_046045765.1 Pseudomonadota bacterium
CCAATAGCAAATGCTTCAAGCTGATCATGAGTCACAAAAAGCGCCGTGGCGCTGGCGGCTTTCAAGATCGTGCGTAGCTCCTGCGCCAGTCGTTCACGCAAATCGACGTCCAGGTTGGAAAAAGGCTCATCCAGCAGCAAGAGTTTGGGTTGCGGTGCCAGTGCCCGTGCCAGCGCTACCCTTTGTTGTTGCCCGCCAGAGAGTTCGTGCGGGTAGCGGTGGGCGTGTTCAGCCAGCCCAACCAAGCCCAGCACGTCATTCACCCGCGCTTGGCGTTCGCCCGCTGGCAGGTTATGGATGCCAAAGGCTATATTTTTGCTGACATCCATATGAGGGAAAAGTGCGTAGTCTTGAAACACCATGCCCATTTGACGGTATTCGGGGGGTAGGGCATGGCCTTCGCCGCTCACCGTGACGCCTCCGAGCGAAATCCGCCCGGTGTGGGTGGCCTCCAGTCCTGCAATGGCGCGCAATAAAGTCGTCTTGCCGCAGCCCGAAGGGCCGATCAATACACCGATTTCACCAGCGCGTAAGCCGAAGCTCACGTCCTCCACCGCCAGTGGGCGGGAGGGTAGATAACGGACGCTAAGGTTTTGCAATTGAAGATACATATCCAAAATTGTAGATACTTACAATTCTCATTTCGCGCCACTGGGTCCCCCGGGGCACCTTAACCCGACCCAATTGCCTGTGCAACCCTGCTTTTTATCTCCTGTCGTGTTCGCTGTTCGTGCATGGCCAGCCCAACTAGCGCTTTGGTTGATTGGTGCTTTGGTGTCGTTGCCGATACTGGCTTTGGTGGCAGCGGTGCTGCAATGGGATGCCCAGAGCGCTGCGCTGCTGCGTGAAATGGCGAGCTCAGTGCTGGGTGCGTATGCGGTCACCACGGTGATACTCAGCGTGGTGGTGTCTTTGGGAGTCGCCGTAGTGGGTACTGCCTGTGCCTGCGCCGTGACGCTGTTTGATTTTCGGGGGCGCAAGCAGTGGGAGTGGGCCTTGCTATTGCCTTTGGCCATGCCAGCCTATGTGGTGGCCTATGCCTATACCGACTACCTGCAGTACAGCGGGCCGGCGCAAACTTGGTTGCGCTTCGCCTTTGGTCTGGAGGGGCGGGTCTTGCCGGAGGTGCGCAACCTCGGTGGAGCCGCGCTGGTGTTTGTGTGCACCCTCTACCCCTATGTGTATTTGCTGGTGCGGGTGGCCCTGCTGGAACGCGCTGCGCATTTGATGGATGCAGCCCGGCTGATGGGGGCCTCGCTGGGCCGCAGGGTGGCCACCATTGCGGTGCCGCTGGCGCGGCCATCCATCATGGCTGGTGTGGCACTGGCGCTGATGGAGACATTGGCGGACTACGGAGTGTCGAGCTACTTTGGCATTCAAACCTTCACAGCGGGCATTTACAAGGCATGGTTGGTGCTGGACAGCCGGATTGCAGCAGCCCAACTGGCGACGGCGTTGCTGGTGTTGATGGCATTGCTGTTGCGCTTGGAGCTCCACGCCCGGCAACGCATGCGCTACGCCAGCGTCAAAGGCCGGCGCGCTGCGGCCCAGCCGGTAGCGCTAACGGGTGGGCGCGCGGTGTTGGCCACCGGGGTGTGTGCGCTGCCAGTATTGCTGGGCTTTGTGCTGCCGGTGCTGTTTATGTTGCGCCCGCTTTGGCAGGCTTGGAGTGCCGACGATACCCCGTTGCCGTGGGGTAGCTTCATAGCTTGGAGCCTGAACAGTTTCAAGTTGGCGGCATGCACCGCAATGTTGGCCGCAGCGATCGCCCTGGCGCTGGCGTTTGCGGCGCGCCGCTCGCCCACACGGTTCACCCGTACCGTGGTCAGCTTGGCCGGTATGGGCTATGCAGTGCCCGGTGCGGTAATTGTGGTGGGCTTGCTGATTCCGGTGGGGTGGCTGCAAGCGGCGCGCCCGGATTGGCAGGTAGGCTTCTGGATCAGCACCACGGTGTTGGGCGTTGTGTGGGCCTATCTTGTGCGCTTTACCGCCGTGGCCCTGCACACGGTGCAAAGCGGCTACAACCAGGTGCCGGTGTCGCTGGACGAAACCGCCCGCATGCTGGGCGTAAGTGGTTGGGGCCTATGGTGGCGGGTGCACCGGCCACTGTTGGTGCGCAGCAGTCTGGTCGCGGGCTTGCTGGTGTTTGTCGATGTGATGAAAGAGCTACCCGCCACCCTCGTGTTGCGCCCTTTCGACCACGACACTTTGGCGGTGGTGGCGTTCCAGCTCGCCAAAGACGAGCGCTTGGGCGAGGCCGCACTGCCGGCCTTGGTGCTGGTGTTAGTGGGCCTGGTCCCCGTGATTCTTTTGAGCCGTACCCTGAACAAAAAAACGGCCTGACCGCATCACGCAGCCAGGCCGTTGAGTCGGGGCGCCGTGTGCTTATTTGTAGCCGACGCGGTCCAGCATCTGCTGCACTTTCACTTGGTTCATGCCCACTACGCTGGCGGGGATAGTCTCTGCCTTGAAGTTGCCTCCGCTCATGCTCTCCAGTGCGGGGTTGCTGATCTTGATGCCTTTGGCCACGGGCCATTCGTTGTTGCCATTGGCAAAGTACTCCTGCGCTTGTGCGCTGGCCAGAAACTCGAGAAACTGCTGGGCAAAGGCCGGATTCTTGGAGTTTTTCGCAACTGCACCGCCGGCAATGTTCACATGCGTGCCCCAGCTGGTTTGGTTGGGGAACACCACGCCTACTTTTTCCATCACCGCACGGTCTTCTGGCTTGTCGCTGCGCATCAGGCGGGCGATGTAATAGGTGTTGGTGAGCGCCACGCCACATTCGCCGGAGGCGGTTGCCTTGATCTGGTCAGTGTCGCCGCCCACCGGGTTGCGGGCCATGTTGCTTACCAGGCCTTTGAGCCAGGTCTCGGTGTTGGCAGTGCCCAAGTGCTCGTTCATCGCGCCGAACAGACTCAGGTTGTAGGGGTGCGAACCGCTGCGCGTGCACAGCAGCCCCTTGTTTTTGGGGTCGGCCAACTCTTCGTAGGTGTCCACGTTTTCTCTGGATACCCGCACCTTGTTGTAAACCACTACCCGTGCGCGGGTGCTAAAGCCAAACCATGCGGTGCCTTCGTCGCTAGTCTTGCCGCGCAATTGGGCGGGGATGGCGTCATCCAACACTTTGGATTTGACCGGTGCAAACAAGCCATCCACCTCCGCACGCCAAAGGCGCGAGGCATCCACCAACAAAATCACGTCCGCAGGGGAGGCCGTGCCTTCCGCCTTGAGGCGTTGCAGGATACCGGCATCGTCGGCATCCACCCGTTTAATCTGGATGCCGGTGGTCTGGGTGAAGGCCCCGTACAGCTGCGCATCACCAGGGTAGTGGCGAGCAGAATACACATTGAGCACTTTGTCTTGTGCAGACACAGAGGTCACACACGCACCCAATACTGCGACGGACACAGCGATAAAGCGGGAGATTGGAGTTTTCATGAAAGTAAAGATAAGTTGCAAAGTAAATGAGAAACGTTCTCATTCTATAGGCAGCTTCTTAACCCTATAAATTCAACGAATAAATTTCTCGATCATGGCCGCCAGCACTTCTGGTTGGTCGTGGTGCATCATGTGGCCAGCATCTTCAATGCGGCCAATTTCTATCTGGGGCACCGCTTTGATGCGCTCGTGGTACTGGTCTAGCGTGTAGGCCCCTTTCCACCAGAAATCCAAGCTGTTGTCTGATGCCTCTACCGCCAGCACCGGCATGCTGATGCGCTGGTACAGCGCGTTCACTTCTTCCACGCGGTACAGCTGGGCGTTGGAGATTTTGTGCGCCGGTGCGCCAAGAATGTGCCACTTGCCGTCGGCTTGCTGGTGCGCCCAGTGGCGGGCCAGCCAGTCGGCCTTGTCTTGGGGCAGGCGGGGGTTGGTTTTCATCAGACGGCGGGCCACGCCGTCAGCAGTGTCATAGGCCTTGAGGTCCATCTCGCCTTGGTGCAGTTTTTTCAGCTCATCCATCCACTTGGCATAGCGGCCCGGCGCCTGGGCAGGCACAGTGGCGGGCATGCCAAAGCCTTCCAGATTGACCAGGCGGCGGATGCGCTCGGGGCGCACCCCGGCGTACAGCATCACCACATTGCCACCCATGCTGTGGCCCACCAGATTCACCTGCTGGCCCGGCGCATAGTGGTCCAATAAAAATTCAAGATCAGCCAAGTAGTCCGGGAACCAGTAGTTGTCGACACCACCAGATTCGGTCTGGCCGTAGCCGCGCCAGTCAGGGGCAATCACGTAATGGTCTTGGGCAAAGGCGTCCACCACAAACTGGTAACTTGCTGCCACGTCCATCCAACCGTGCACCATCACCAATGGTGTTTTGCCAGGGGCGGGCTCGCCCCAGATTTGCACGTGGTACTGCAGGTTGCGTATAGGGACAAACTCGCTGCGGGAAATTCTTTTGACTTGGTACATTTGCCCAATCATAAGGAGACACTCCGTGCCAGTCAGTCAAGCCAGCGACAAAAGTGCATATGCCCGACTGCACCAAAGCTTTGGGTGGGAGGTACCCCAGCATTTCAATATGGCGCGGGTGTGCAGCCAGCGCTGGGCCGCCAAGGCAGATGCTACAAAAAAAGTAGCTATCTACGCATATTCCACGGGCTCTGCAGGCCGTATTTATACTTATTCTGAGCTGCAAGCACAGGCTAACCGCTTGTCCACCATGCTCACCGTGCTGG
>JBJOLD010000056.1:0-4665 GCA_046045765.1 Pseudomonadota bacterium
GCCGGTTTTACCGGTAATACCTTGGGTAATGACCTTGGTGTCTTTATTGATGAAGATAGACATATTCGTGCTCCGCCTTACTTGACCGCTGCCACAATTTTTTGGGCCGCTTCGGCCATGCTGTCTGCGCTGATGATGGGCAGGCCGCTTTCGGCCAGCATCTTCTTACCCAGATCTTCGTTGGTGCCTTTCATGCGCACCACCAATGGCACAGACAGGTTCACTGCTTTACAAGCCGTGATCACGCCTGTGGCGATGGTGTCGCACTTCATAATCCCGCCAAAGATGTTGACCATGATGGCCTTGACTTTGGTGTTTTTCAACATGATCTTGAAGGCTTCAGTGACCTTCTCGGGAGTGGCACCGCCGCCCACATCCAAGAAGTTGGCGGGTTCAGCGCCATACAACTTGATGGTATCCATCGTGGCCATTGCCAAGCCTGCACCATTGACCAAACAGCCAATGTTGCCATCCAAGCTGATGTAAGCCAAGTCGAATTTGGAGGCTTCGACTTCGGCAGGGTCTTCTTCGTCCAAGTCGCGGTAGGCCACGATTTCAGGGTGACGGAAAAGCGCATTGGAGTCAAAGTTGAACTTCGCATCCAAGGCCATTACATTGCCTTTACCGTCGCGGTTTAGCGGGTTAATCTCAACCAAAGACGCGTCGGTGTCCATGTAGCACTTGTAGAGCTTTTGGAAGATGTCCACGGCTTGGGCAGTAGAACCAGCTGGCATCCCAATGGCATCTGCGATCTTGGTGGCCTGTTCAGCACCCAGACCGGTCAACGGATCGATGAATTCAGTGATGATTTTCTCGGGGGTGGAGTGTGCTACTTCCTCAATGTCCATACCGCCTTCGCTGGAGGCAATGAATGCCAACTTTTGTGTAGCCCGGTCGGTCACGATAGAGACGTAATATTCTTTCTGAATGTCTGCACCGTCTTCGATATATAGGCGACGCACTTTTTGGCCTTCTGGGCCGGTTTGGTGGGTCTTGAGTTGCATGCCCAGAATTTCACCGGCTATGCGTTTAACATCGTCAATGGTTTTGGCGACCTTCACGCCACCACCCTTGCCGCGTCCGCCTGCGTGAATTTGGGCTTTGACAACCCAAACCGGTCCGCCCAGCTTTTGTGCGGCTTCCACAGCCTCTTGCACGGTGAAGGCGGGGATGCCGCGAGGCACCGGCACACCGAATTGGCGCAAGATTTCCTTGCCTTGGTATTCATGAATCTTCATAACATCTCTCTAGAGGCTGGACAATGTTCACCATGTAATGCGTGAAATATCAGCACACCCATGGCACTGGGCGCATCAGGGCGGGACTGTATCATGCTGCAGTGCAGAAAACTTTTATCTGCCTTACAGATTTACCAGTCTACGACCTGTGTTACCGCAAGGGTACGGGTTGAAAGTTTCTAGCTTCTTACTTGTTCTACCCGATGAAAAAAATTTTTATTGACGGCGAAGCTGGTACCACCGGCCTCCAAATCCGTGAACGGCTGCAGTCTATGCAGGGGATTGAGCTTCTCAGTATTGCCCCTGTATTGCGCAAAGACCCCCTTGCGAAGAAGGCACTCATGGCCCAAGCCGACCTCATCGTGCTGTGCCTGCATGATGATGCGGCGGTCGAGTCCGTTGCAATGGTTGACGCTATTGCCAAGGAAACTGGCAAAGCAGGCCCCAAAGTTATTGATGCATCCACCGCGCACCGCACGGCACTGGGCTGGGTCTACGGCTTTCCTGAACTGGCAGTTGGTCAGCGCGAAGCAGTGGTCGCCGCAACCCGCGTTGCCAATCCGGGTTGCTATGCCACGGGTGCCATTGCACTCATTCGCCCGCTGGTAGATGCAGGCCTATTGCCCGCTGATTTCCCAGTTTGTCTACCGTCCATTAGTGGCTACTCAGGGGGCGGTCGCGCCATGATTGAAGCCTATGAGCAAGGTGATGCGCCTGCCATGGAGCTGTATGCACTGGGCCTCAAGCACAAGCACATTCCTGAAATAATGCGTTACACCGGCCTGTCACGCAGGCCCTTATTTGTGCCGTCGGTGGGTAATTTTGCGCAGGGCATGTTGGTGCAATTGCCCCTGCATTTGGACACATTGCCGGGCAAACCCACCGCACAAGACCTGCATGATGCGCTGGCCAACCACTACGCAGGAAGCACCTGGGTTACGGTCGAACCCGCCACGGCAGACCTCAAGCTGGACGCGGTGGCACTGGCCAACACCAACAAAATGGAATTGCGCGTTTTTGGCAACGATGCAGCCAAAGACGGCTTTTCGCACGCCGTGCTGGTGGCTCGGCTGGACAACTTGGGCAAGGGTGCCAGTGGCGCAGCAGTACAAAACCTGCAGCTGATGCTGGGCTTATGACTGGGGTGGGCTGCCAGCCCTACTCAGTCGTTGTCAGCGCCTTGCACCACACGGTGGATGGTGTCGCCACCAAAGCCTCGGCTGGCCAAAAAGCGCATTTGCTTGCCGCGCTGGGCGGCGTCAGCGGGCGGAGAGCCAAACTTTTTGCGCCAAATCTCTCGGGCACGGTCTAATTCAGTCGCACGCAGTTGACTTACCGCCTCAGCTACCGCGTGCGGCTCCAGACCTTTAGCTTGCAGCTCTTGCTTGATGCGGGAAACACCTAGCTTGGCGGCCCTACGGTGCACCACAGACTCCAGCACGCGAGCCTCGTTAATGAACCCTTTTGTTTGTAAGGTATCCAACACCTTGGCCAGTTCGCCTGGCTCGTCTTCAAAGGAAGACAGTTTGCGCTCCAACTCAGCGCGCGAATGCTCACGGGCCCCGAGCAGACGTAGCGCACGTCCAGTTAATGACAGCGTGGTAGTCGCCATTGCTATACAAAATGTAGCTGATTACGCATGCGGAACGTGGGCTAGCGAACTTTTTTATACTTATTCAGGCTTATCTGCTTTCTCAGCCTTCTTAGCTTTGGCCTTAACTTCTGGCTCAGTCACAGGCAGCAATGGAATGCCCAGCGAAGTGCGCACTTTGTTTTCAATCTCGATCGACAAGTCGGGGTTCTCACGCAAAAACTCACGGGCGTTGTCGCGGCCTTGGCCAATTTTTTCGCCGTTGTAGGCGTACCAAGCACCTGATTTTTCGAGGATGTGCGCGTTCACGCCCATATCGATGATCTCGCCGTGGCGGCTGATACCTTCACCAAATAAAATATCAAACTCTGCCGTCTTGAACGGAGGTGCCACCTTGTTCTTGACCACCTTGACTTTGGTTTCATTGCCAATGGCCTCTTCACCTTTTTTTATGGTGCCGGTGCGGCGAATATCCAAACGCACCGAGGCATAGAACTTGAGCGCATTGCCACCGGTGGTGGTCTCTGGTGAGCCAAACATCACGCCAATCTTCATGCGAATCTGATTGATGAAGATGACCATGCAGTTGGTCTTCTTGATATGAGCCGTGAGCTTGCGCAAGGCTTGACTCATCAGGCGGGCTTGCAAGCCGGGCAGGCTGTCGCCCATTTCGCCTTCCAGCTCGGCCTTTGGCGTCAAGGCCGCCACAGAGTCCACGATGATCAGGTCCACCGCACCAGAGCGCACCAAGCTATCCACAATCTCCAGGGCTTGTTCACCTGTGTCGGGCTGACTGATCAGCAGGTCTTGCAAATTCACACCCAGTTTTTGGGCGTATTGAATATCCAACGCGTGCTCGGCATCCACAAAAGCACACTGACCGCCTTGCTTTTGCATTTCTGCAACCACTTGCAAGGTCAATGTAGTTTTACCGGACGACTCTGGGCCGTAAATTTCTACCACACGGCCGCGCGGTAGGCCGCCGACGCCCAGCGCTATGTCAAGACCCAAAGAACCGGTAGACACCACTTGGATGTCTTCAATCACTTCACCTTCACCCAAACGCATGATGGTGCCTTTGCCAAACTGCTTCTCAATTTGGGCAAGAGCCACTTGCAGGGCCTTGGCCTTTTCGCTGTTAGCGCCATTAGTATTGTTTAGGTTCTTGACGGGTGCGTTCATGGAAATCTCCTTGAAAATCAATTAATTAGTACATTCAGACATCTGGTCAAACCACTGATTTTCAGTACAGACTGGATGCTTGAACAGTAGTTTACAACGCGGCATTGAAATCAGTAAATAGAATTTTTAGTCAGTTTGCATTACCATCTACAAAATGAAAAACCGTTCTGCTGAAGGCTCGGACTCATGGCGACACAACCATGTAGGGCATTGGTTGCGCATGGCGATAGAACGCTTTGATGCGCGCGTTCTGGAGCTCATGGCGCGTAATCCTGGCGTGCCGCTTGGCCTGTCCAACCTGGTAGCGCGTGGGCAAGTGGGAGCAGCGCACATTCATATCACTCGCCACCTTGCATTGCAGGGCGCCCGCCTTACCGAGCTAGCAAAGCACGCTGGCATGACCAAACAGGCCATGGGCACGTTGGTCAGCCAGTGTGAAGCATGGGGATTGGTCGTGCGTAAGGACGACGTCAACGATGGGCGAGCACGTCTGGTGCAATTTACTCCCACTGGGCTAGCATGGCTCAAGGCCCACGAGCATGCGGTGGCGCAGGCCGAGGACGAGATGCGCAGCGCCACCAGCCCCGAAGTTGCCACCATCATCGTGTTGGGGCTGGAAGCCTACTGCGCCCATTAAGTGCACGCCTGATAGCA
>JBJOLD010000212.1:0-4378 GCA_046045765.1 Pseudomonadota bacterium
GAATGACGCGGTTCAATGGGAATGTTGCCGGTGCATTGCGTTTGTACGAGCTATCGAACTCTTTGCCATCCATCAGCGTGCCCCGGTAATGCACTTTGACGGTATCGCTGGCCTTGGGCGATGCGCCCGTGCCAACGGTGGTGTGCGTGATTTTGACCCCAGAAGGCAATGTTTCGGTGTCGGCAGCCATGGCTTGGCCGAAAACAGTGCCTAAAACCAAGGTGGACAAAAGGGTGCGGGTGGTGAATGACATAGGGTGTTTTGAGTGCATTAAATGAAGATTAAATTTACTGTTCAGCCAGTGCGGCCAGTGCGGCCAGGGCTGCCACTACAGCTGCGGCTGCGTCGACGGACAGGGGTTGCAATTGCGATTGCATTGCAGTCAATGCAGCTGCGCCGCCCGCGCGCAATTGGGCAATCTGCTGGCCGGCCACTTTGGGCGATTCAAAAGCCAAGCTTTGCAGCATGACCGCGCCCTGTGCATCCACCAACTTGAAATAAAACAAGCCATCTTTTTCGCGGTACTGCTTGAACGACGCGCTAGCGGTCTTGGTTGTTACAAGCTTGCTGCTTTCACCCAGCTGCGCCAAATTACGCAGCCCCACAGAGTGGCGCAAGCGGGCCATGAACGGCGTGGCAATGCTGCGGGCCTTGTGTGCACCAGTAAGCAGAATCGCTTCGATACGCGCCGGGTTGTTCATCAGGTCTTCGTAGGTGGCGCGCATGGGCGCAATTTCACGGTCAATGCGTTCGAACAGTATGTGCTTTGCATCGCCCCAGGCGATGCCGTCGGCATAAGCTTGGCGCAAAGTGGCTGTTTCGGCCTCAGTGGCAAATGCCTGGTAAATTTGAAACAGCGCTGAGCCATTGGTGTCTTTGGGCTCGCCAGGCGCTTTGGAGTCGGTCACGATGCCATTGATCAACTTTTTCAATTGATCGCGCGGGGCAAACAAGGGAATAGTGTTGTCGTAGCTCTTGCTCATTTTGCGGCCATCCAGGCCGGGCAGTGTGGCCACTGACTCTTCAATTTCCGCAAGTGGGGGCACAAAGTGGTCGCCATAGCGGTGGTTGAAACTGTGGGCCATGTCGCGGGCCATTTCAATGTGCTGAATTTGGTCGCGCCCCACCGGCACCTTGTGGGCGTTGAACATCAAAATGTCCGCACCCATTAGCACGGGGTACATGAACAATCCCGCATTCACGTCCGTATCAGGGTCTGCGCCAACCGCCTGGTTTTTGTCGACTGATGCCTTGTAGGCATGTGCGCGGTTGAGCACGCCCTTGCCGGTAACGCAGGTCAAAAACCAGGTGAGTTCTGGAATTTCAGGTACATCAGACTGGCGGTAAAAGGTAACTTGTTCAGGGTTGAGCCCCGCGGCCAGCCAGCTAGCGGCAATCTCTAGTGTGGAGCGTTGAATGCGCGCAGGGTCATCAATTTTGATGAGTGCGTGGTAGTCGGCCAAGAAGTAAAAGCTCTCCACACCGGGGGTAAGGCTGGCACGTACTGCGGGGCGAATAGAGCCCACGTAGTTGCCCAAGTGGGGTGTGCCGGAGGTGGTGATGCCGGTAAGAAAGCGAACTGAACTCATGAATACAACCTAAAAGTACGGCCGATAAAAATAACTAGTGCACCAAGGCAGACAGTGGGGACAACAGGATTTCCAGCAAACCGTAAGTCAACGCCATCACGGGCTGCATCCACAGGCTGCTGACCACGCCCGCAATCACCAGAGCCATCACAACAAAAAAACCATAGGGTTCAATGCGCGATACGAACAGCGCTTGTTTGACGGGCAGTAGGCCCACCAAAATGCGCCCCCCATCCAGCGGGGGCAGCGGAAACAAGTTGAAGGCAAACATCACCACATTGACCAGCACACCACCCTGACACATGCGCATAAAAAAGGGCTCGGTTACCGAAGCACCCTGCAGCACATACAGCAGCACGCCCCAAACCAGCGCTTGGGCCAAATTGGCAGCAGGGCCCGCCAAGGCCACCCACACCATGTCACGCTTGGGGTTGCGTAAGCGGTCAAAGCGCACAGGTACGGGTTTGGCGTAGCCGAACAAAAAAGTACCGGAAGTTGCAAAGTACAGCAGCAGCGGCATCAGTACGGTGCCCATGGGGTCGATGTGCTTGGTGGGGTTGAGCGTCACGCGCCCCAGCATCCAAGCGGTGTTGTCACCAAAATACCTGGCTGCATAGCCGTGTGCAGCCTCGTGCACTGTGATGGCAAATATCACGGGCAGCGCGTAAATAGCAACGGTTTGAATCAGTTGTGCAAAGTCCACAGCGGGTTTGTCTCAGTCGTAGGGTGAAATTACAGGCCTAAGCGAGCCACATCGCCACGCCCCTGGCGAATGACGGTTGGCTCGGGCCCGGTCAGGTCGATAACGGTGGTGGGTTCGTGCGCGCAGGCCCCGGCGTCGATCACAGCCGCAATCTGGTGCTCGTAACGGTCGCGAATTTCTTCGGCATCGTTAAGCGGGTCAGTTTCACCAATTGCTATGAAAGTAGTAGCTAACAACGCAGAGCCGTGGAGCGCTAGCAGGTCTTGGAGTGCCTTATGTTCAGGTACACGCAGGCCAATGGTCTTGCGCGAAGGGTGGCTCACTCGGCGTGGTACTTCCTTGCTGGCTTCCAGGATGAAGGTGTACGGGCCGGGTGTAGCCAGCTTGAGCAGCCGGTATTGGCGGTTGTCTACTTTGGCGTAGCTGGCCAGTTCGCTCAGGTCGCGGCACAGCAGCGTAAGGTGGTGTTTGTCATCCACCCCGCGAATGCGCCGCAGGGTGTCGGCAGCCGCTTTGTCGTCCAAGTGGCACACCAGGGCATAGCTGGAGTCGGTGGGAACCGCAATAACCTGGCCTTTTTCAAGCAAGGCCACGGCTTGCTTGAGCAAGCGAGGTTGCGGGTTCTCGGGGTGAACTTCGAAATACTGCGCCATGGCTATTGAATGCGCGCAGCCAGCGCGTCCCACACGGAGGGTAGTTTGCCAGGTAAGTAGGGCAGTGTGCCCAACTCGGTATGGCTTTCGGCGGGGCTGTGAAAGTCGCTTCCTCGGGAGGCAAACAATGCAAACTCTTTGGCCGTTTCGGCGTAAACCAGGTATTCGGCGGGCGTGTGGCTACCGGTAACCACTTCTACGCCTTGGCCACCATGGGACTTGAATTCAGTGAACAGCGCAAACTCTTCAGTGGGTGTGAATTTGTAGCGCGCCGGGTGCGCAATGACAGCCATGCCACCGGCTTGGGTGATCCAAGTCACGGCGTCTTTCAAACTGGCCCAGCGATGTTCAACAAACCCCGGCTTGCCTTCTGTCAAAAACTTGCGAAAGACCTCGTTGGTTTCTTTGCAAACGCCGCTCTCCACCAAAAAGCGCGCAAAGTGGGTACGTGAAATCAGCTCGGGGTTGCCTACAAACTTCAATGCGCCTTCAAAAGCGCCTTTGATGCCTACTTTGGCCAAGCCCTCGGCCATTTCTTTGGCGCGTTCGGTGCGCCCGCCACGCGTTTGGCGCAGTCCATCAGTCAATTGTTGGTTGTGAACGTCGAAGCCCAGGCCCACGATGTGCACCGTGTGGCCAATGAAGGTGACGGAAATTTCTACCCCCGTGAGGTAGCGCATGCCCAGCGCCTTGGCTGCGCCTGCGGCCCGCGTCTGCCCCCCAATTTCATCGTGGTCGGTCAGCGCCCATAGCTCGACTCCGTTGGCATGGGCACGTTCAGCCAATGCCTCAGGGGTCAGGGTTCCATCGGATACCACAGAGTGGCAGTGCAGGTCGGCATTGAGGATAGTAGTCACACTTGCATTTTAGGCTCTGCCTCATGCCATGCGGACAGCACGGCTTTAAAACGGAACAGGGGCGTTGAATTCCAACGGTTTGCCGTTGCCTGGGTGGGGGATCGACAGGTTGCGCGCGTGCAATTGCAGGCGGTCCGACATGGCCAGCGCCTCTGACGTGGCATACAGGGTGTCGCCAAGCATGGGGTGACCCAGCGCTTGCATGTGCACCCGCAGTTGGTGCGTGCGCCCGGTGACCGGCTCTAGCTCTACGCGCGAACAGCCACGTTCTACATCACGGCCGACACAGCGCCAGCGGGTCAGCGCACGCTGCCCCGCTTCAAAGTTAACGGTGCGCTTGGGGCGGTTGGGCCAGTCCACCAATAAAGGCAAATCTATGTCTTGCCAGTCCTCGCTTATGGGCAAAGTGCCTATCACAACCGCCTCGTAGCACTTGTCCACAAGCCGCTTTTCAAACGACAGATTGAGCGCACGTTGCGCCACGATGCCGCGTGCCATGACCACCAGGCCCGAGGTGTCGCGGTCCAGGCGGTGCACGACAAGGGCGTCAGGATAAACGTCTTGCGCGCGTTTGCT
>JBJOLD010000116.1:0-3955 GCA_046045765.1 Pseudomonadota bacterium
CGCCGCAAGGAAGCGTTCATCGCGACCAAGGTCTTTCCCGCGGCGCCCACTGCCCGCTGGGTGGAGAGCCACGGCCGCAAGAGCTTGGAGCGGCTCGGGATCGACGTCATCGACCTCTACCAAATTCACTGGCCCACGCGCAACGTACCCATGTTTGGCGGCATGTACTACGACCCCAGCAAGAACAACCCGGCTCTGACAAGCATGCACGCGCAGCTCGAGGCCTTGGGCACGTTGGTGAAAGCTGGCAAAGTGCGCGCTGTTGGTTTGAGTAACGAGACGCCGTACGGCGTGCACGAGTTTGTGCGACTGGCTGAGCAACACAACCTGCCGCGCGCGGCCACCGTGCAAAACGTCTACAACCTGGTCAGTCGTGGGCTGGAAAACGGGCTGGACGAAACCATGAACCGCCTGGGCGTGTCACTGCTGGCGTATTCACCTTTGGCATTCGGGTTGCTGACTGGCAAATACGACATCAGCGGCGTGGAGGGACCGGATGCACCCAAGGAAGGCCGTATCGCAAAATACGAATCTGTGCGCAAGCAGCGTTGGGGCCGCAAAGACGCATTGAATGCAGCCATCCGCTACAACACCTTGGCCCGCGAAAACGGCATGACGCCGAGCCAGTTTGCACTGGCGTTCTGCTACACCAAATGGCAGGTAGCCAGCACCATCATCGGGGTGACCTCAGTGCCGCAGCTGGACGAAAATCTGGACGCTTGGGGCACCACGCTGTCGTCCGAAGTGCTCAAGCAGATTGACGCGATTCGCTGGGAATTGCGCGATCCAGCGGTTTAAACCCTGGCCCCCACTGAGTGTGAAAGCGAGTCTGTACAGACTAACGACTCCACGTGCGTTGGATTGAATATGCCGAGCACTCCTGCAAGTATCTAAAGTACTTTGTCAAAACTCTTTTCATGCAATTGCTAGGCGCAAAGGCAGTACAGTGCGCTTTGGAAAACTGAAGGAGTTTGTTTTGAATTCAATGGTTGACTTTTATCCCGCACTCGCCACGTTGATTGCGTACCTGGTAGGCTCGCTTTCGTTTGCCGTGATTGTGAGTAAGGCGATGGGGTTGAATGACCCACGCACTTTTGGCAGTAAAAACCCCGGTGCTACTAACGTGTTGCGCTCAGGTAACAAGGCTGCAGCGATAGTCACGCTGCTACTCGACGCGCTGAAGGGCTGGCTGCCGGTGGTGTTGGTTAGATGGTATGGCCAACCCTATGGGCTGGAGGACGGAACCGTGGCGTTGGTCGGTTTGGCTGCGTTTTTGGGACACTTGTTTCCCGTATTTTTTCGTTTCATTGGCGGCAAGGGCGTGGCCACAGCCTTGGGCGTATTGTTGGGTATCAGTGGTTGGCTGGGGCTGGCCACCATGCTTACGTGGCTCATCGTGGCCTACTTTTTTCGCTACTCGTCACTGGCGTCGCTGTTGTCAGCATTGTTCGCACCGGTTTATTACGTCTTTGGTGACGGTGCTGCGTGGTACATGGACCGCTGGACTTTCGTGGCAGTGGCAGTGATGTCTGTACTGTTGATGTGGCGACATGCTGAAAACATATCGCGCCTGATCAAGGGCAGCGAATCTCGCTTGGGTAAGAAAAAAAACTAAACCTCAGCTTTCATGTGGCTGCTCATTTGCAAAATGAAGTAGTGGCTGAGCGGGGCGTGCACTACGCCTGCGCCCAACGCTTGCTTGATATGTGGGTAGGCCTGCGCAGTAGCGTGCAGGCGCGGAATTCGCAGTAGTTCACCCTCTGCAGTGGTCACAATTGCAACTAGTGGTTGGTTGGCTTGGCTGCTACGCTTAACAACCACGGCCACTTCAGCGGTGTCAAGCCGCACAAAAGTTCCGGGTGGACACATGCCCACCACTTTTACCAAAGCGTGGGCAATTTCATCAGTTTTTTCCGCAGCGCTGGCCATGATAGAGCGCGCGGATTCTGTAGCAGTGCGCCCAGCACGCGTCATACGCGGACTAATCATGGCAGCGTAGCGGTCCACCATTTTTAAAATTCGCGTCAGACGCTGTGACGGTGTGAGTTGATTCAACTCGACATGCTCCAGCGATTCGTCGTGGTGCATAGACACTATGTCGAGCCATTTTTGGTCTTGCACTCCCAAATTGCCCAGCAGCATGGCGGCTTTGACTGGGTGGTTGCGAATCATGTCTTGTTGTTCCAGGGTGGGTCGGTCGGTCTGGTTGGCCAGCACGTCTTGCATTGCTGTCATTGCCACATTCATAGTGAAGGCAGCCCGCACCAAACTGTCACGCTCGGTGAGTGGTAGCGCCAACTCTTTTGCCATCAGCTGGCACAGCACGGCGCTTACCAAAGCATGCGAGGCGCTATAGCCCACAGCCGAATTGCCCGCTAATTGAAACAGTAAGTACAGTCCCACATCTTGGTCACGCTGCAGCAGGCCTTGCATCCAGTTGTCGTACTGCAGCACACGGGCAACAAATTGCTGCGCGGTGTCCGGGTTACGAAGCACAACGCCTATGCCCGACTCGAGGTCAGACCATTCGGCCAGCAAGTCTTCGTATTCGTTTTCGTCGCGTACGTTCATAAGAGGTGAGGTTAGTAGCGTTTTTCCAGCACCATTTGGTCGTTGGTGCGTGTCATTTGAAACCGAGTTAAAAAGCTGTTGCCCAGCAGTACGTAAGGCATGGAGCCACTGGTGACCGCCGCATCGACTTCGCGCACGATGACATCGCCAACCTGCACCGAAGCCAATTTGACGCGCCATCCGTTGATGACGCCATTGGCGGTGCTGGCCTGCATGGGGCGGCCTGCTTTGTAGTCGATGCCCATGCGGTCAGCATCTGCCGCGCTGATGGCTACGCCGGTCGCACCTGTATCGACCAGCATCTGCACTGTGCGACCGTTAATTTGACCGGTGGCGTAAAAATGGCCTCCCGTGCCTACGGGAAGCACAATTTTGTTTCCACTCGCCCCTGTTGCGCCGCCGCCGCCGCCCACACTGGCCGGCGCATCGCCTACACGCAGCGAATGCTGTTTGCCTGCGATTTCTAGCACCGCCACATTCCCTTCGGTAGACACGACTTTAACGCCCTTGTGCGTCTCACCCACTGCCACGCTTTTGGGTGAGCTGCCATCCACAATAAGCAGTGCCTTGCTGCCCAGCATGCCCGACAGGCCTACGGTTTGGGCCATTGCCATCGGGGTTAGTAGACCGGTTGCTAGCAAAAGCAAGGCAGCGTGCAACATTCGCTTCTTGGCTTCTTAGTCGCGGAAGTTATTGAAGCTGATGGGCACGTCCAGCACGTCTTTTTTAATCAATGCCATGGCGGCCTGCAGATCGTCACGCTTGGCACCCGTCACACGCACCGCATCGCCCTGAATGGCGGCCTGCACTTTGATTTTGCTGTCTTTAATTAAACGCTGGATTTTTTTGGACACCTCGGTCTCAATGCCGTTGCGTACTTTAATGACTTGCTTAACCTTGTCGCCGCCAATTTTTTGCACATCACCCATATCCAGAAAACGCACGTCCACGCCGCGCTTGGTCAGCTTGTTGTTGAGCACGTCTTTGATCTGGTCGAGCTGAAAGTCTGCATCGCCAATCAGGGTGATCTCTTTATCCTTGATCTCAATGCTTGCGGATGTGCCCTTGAAATCGAAGCGGGTGGCAATTTCTTTGGAAGTGTTGTCGACCCCATTTTTTACTTCGGGGAGGTTGGGTTCGCAAACGGTGTCAAAAGAGGGCATGAAGTTACTCGAAAAAGGCAGTGAGACAATCCCGTCATGTTAGTCGAGAACAACGTCCCCCTCCAAGCCTACAACACCTTCCGCATCGTGGCTAAAGCCCACCACTTGGTGCGCATTCGCAGCGAAGCCGACGTGCAAGCCCTGCTGACCGACCCGCAATGGGCCCCTATGCCCAAATTTATGCTGGGGGGGGGCAGCAATCTGGTGCTCACGGGTGACGT
>JBJOLD010000134.1:0-4013 GCA_046045765.1 Pseudomonadota bacterium
CGCAGATGGGTGGGGAAGGCGTGCCGTGGGTGGGGCAGCAGCCTTTCAGCCACGACCAGCATATGTTTGCCAATTTGGGTGATGGCACTTACTTTCATAGTGGCATTCTGGCCATCCGCCAAAGCATTGCGGCCGGAGTCAACGTCACCTACAAAATTTTGTACAACGACGCCGTGGCCATGACCGGTGGCCAGCAGGTGGGTGAACGACCTGAAGGACACTCGGTTGTGCAGATAGCCCAGTCCATGCGAGCGGAAGGCGCTATCAAAATCATAGTGGTGACGGACGAGCCAGAGAAATACGATGGCGTAAAAAACCTGCCTGAAGGTATCGCCATCGAGCACCGAGACGAATTGGACCGGATTCAGCGTGAGTTCCGCGAGATTAAGGGCACCACCGTCATCATCTATGACCAGACCTGCGCCACCGAAAAACGCCGCCGCCGAAAACGGGGCACGCTGGTGGATCCGGCAGAGCGCGTGGTGATCAACGAACTGGTGTGCGAAGGCTGTGGCGACTGCGGCGTGCAAAGTAACTGCATGAGCGTGGAGCCGCTCGAGACAGAGTTTGGCCGCAAACGCCAGATCAATCAGAGCACTTGCAATAAAGACATGAGCTGCGTCAAAGGCTTTTGTCCCAGCTTTGTGACCGTTGAAGGCAGTAGTTTGAAGAAAAAAGCCAAGGCGACAAAAGTAACTTCGGCCGCAGGCTCAGCTTCAGAGGCTTGGCCTGCCTTGCCAGAACCCGTGATCGCCGATGTGCGCAGCGCCCATGGGGGCGTGTGGGGAATCATTGTGGCCGGTGTGGGTGGAACGGG
Source organism: Pseudomonadota bacterium (assembly GCA_046045765.1). GTDB lineage: Bacteria > Pseudomonadota > Gammaproteobacteria > Burkholderiales > Burkholderiaceae_C > Allorhodoferax. The sequence goes on from JBJOLD010000134.1 coordinate 818, forward strand.
TGTTATTACTATTGGTCAGTTACTGGGTGTAGCTGCCCATCTTGACGGCAAAGGCGTTGTCACCCAAGACGCCGGTGGATTGGCCCAAAAAGGGGGGGCCACCTGGAGCCATGTGCTGATTGGTGCAAGTCAGGACGATATCCGCACCACGCGTGTTGGCATGGCATCTGCTGATCTGGTGTTAGGTTGTGACCCCATCGTGGTGGCGGGCAAAGAGACATTGACGCGAATGCTTTCGGGGCGCACCTATGTGGCGCTGAACTCCAACAGCGCCCCAACTGCGGCGTTTGTAAAAAATGCCAACTGGGTGAATCCTGGCGACCAGTGTCTGACCGATATCGAGCAGGTGGTGAGTGCCGATCGGTTGGGCGTGTTGGACGCCGAGGCGTTGGCGACGCACATTTTGGGTGATAGTATTTACACCAACCCGTTGATGCTGGGGTACGCTTGGCAAAAAGGCTGGATTCCGCTGAGTTATGCGTCCCTGATGCGTGCCATGGTGCTCAATGCCGTAGCCGTAGATAGCAACAAAATGGCATTTGAGTGGGGCCGCCGCGCCGCGCATGACCCCCAAGCAGTGCAAAGCCTACTGAACCTGGGACAAGTGATCTCGTTCACGCCGCGCAATAAGCAAACCCTGGAAGACGTGGTGCAGCGTCGGGTAGCGTTTTTAACAACTTACCAAAATGCTGCGTATGCGCAAACTTACTTGGACTTCGTGAGCCGCGTGCGTGCCACAGAAGCCAAATTACTGGGCGAGGGACTACCGTTAACGGAGGCGGTAGCGCGCTACTTGTTCAAGTTGATGGCTTACAAAGACGAGTACGAGGTGGCTCGTCTACAAACGGAGTCGGCATTTCATGCGAAGGTGAATGCCATGTTTGAAGGTAACTTCACACTACGCTACCACTTGGCCCCCCCATTGTTGGCGCGGAAAAATGACCGCGGTGAGCTCCAGAAGTCCAGTTTTGGTTCATGGATGCACTGGGTATTTAAAGCATTGGCTCCTCTCAAATTTTTGCGCGGCGGTGTTTGGGATATTTTTGGTTACAGTGCCGAACGCAGACAAGAGCGTGGGCTGATTCAAGAGTATCGCCTTGCGATTGAAGGCTTACTGCCGGGCCTTACAGTCGCCAACCGTGATGCGGCTATTGCGTTTGCCCGAGTGCCTGAGCACATACGCGGATTTGGTCATGTCAAAGCCCGCCACTTGGCGGCTGCTCGAGCTCAGTGGTACCTGCTGCTTGCACAGGCGCATGCTCCAAAGCAAGGGCACCCCGTATGATAAATAAGGGCAATCAATTGGTAATTTTCTCTCCAACCTACCCGCTTACAATGTGCGGCTGTCCGCCCTGGTGTGCAAGCGTGCCTTACGCACACCCTGGGGTTGGGATCTTTTTTTGTTCACTTGTGGGGTTTCCATTGTTTATTTCATCCGCCTTTGCTCAAACCGCTCCCGCTGCTGCTGCAGGCGGAGACATGCAATCCTCACTGATGAGCATGCTGCCTCTCGTGCTGATGTTTGTTGTGTTGTACTTTGTGATGATTCGCCCTCAGATGAAGAAGCAAAAGGAACATAAAACTATGATTGATGCACTGGCCAAGGGCGATGAAGTTGTCACCGCTGGCGGAGTGTTGGGGCGCGTAAGCAAAGTAGGCGATACCTACGTTGGCCTGGAAGTCGCGAGTGGTGTTGAAGTGCAAATTCAGCGCAGCGCCGTGGTCCAGGTGTTGCCCAAGGGCAGTATCAAGTAATCTAGTCAGTCTCTCATCATGAACCGTTATCCGGCGTGGAAATACGCGATCATCCTCATCGCGTTGGTGGTCAGTGGCTTGTATGCATTGCCAAACTTGTTTGGTGAAGCACCTGCAGTTCAGGTGTCTGTTGCCAAGGCTTCTTTGAAGCTGGACTTGTCTGCGCTGGCACGGGTAGAAGAAGCACTCAAAACGGCAGGCATCAAAACGGATGGCGTGTCACTGGAGGGCTCTTCTATCAAAGCGCGTTTCGCTAATACGGACGCGCAGCTCAAGGCAAAGGATGCAATTCAAAGGGCACTGAACCCAGACGCTGCAGATCAGGCGTATGTGGTGGCATTGAATCTGCTCTCGCGGTCGCCGGCATGGTTAACTGCTTTGCACGCTTCGCCCATGTATTTGGGTTTGGATTTGCGCGGTGGAGTGCATTTCATGTTGCAAGTGGACATGCAAGCGGCATTGAGCAAGAAAGCGGAGTCATTGGCGGGCGATATTCGCAGTGTTTTACGCGAGAAGAACGTACGCCACAGTGGCATTACCCGAAACGGCCAAGCCGTTGAAATACGTTTTCGCGATACACAAACGCTGGAGGCTGCCAAGCGTATTGTTCAAGATCAGTTCGCAGAACTGACGACGCTAGAGTCTGCTGATGGTAATGAATTCAAAATGCTGGCATCTATCAAGCCTGCCTCGGCACGCGTCATACAAGACCAAGCATTGAAGCAAAACATTACTACTTTACACAACCGGATTAACGAGCTTGGCGTGGCAGAGCCTGTTATTCAGCAGCAGGGGCTGGACCGCATCGTGGTGCAGTTGCCCGGCGTGCAAGATACAGCCAAAGCCAAAGACATTTTGGGGCGCACTGCCACCCTTGAAATCCGAATGGTCGAGGATGGTGCCGAGGCGCGTGGCGCCGAAAATGGGACTGGTCCTGTGCCGTTTGGGTCTGAGCGCTACTTAGAGCGCAATGGTCAAGCAGTCATCGTGAAAAAGCAAGTGATCTTGACGGGTGACAACCTGACCGACGCACAACCCGGCTTCGATAGCCAGACCCAAGAAGCCGCGGTCCACTTGACGCTAGACGCCAAAGGCGCGCGTATTTTTCGCGACGTGACGCGAGAAAGTATTGGTAAGCGCATGGCCATCTTGCTGTTTGAAAAAGGTAAAGGTGAAGTGGTGACCGCACCGGTGATTCGCTCTGAAATCGGTGGGGGTCGCGTACAAATTTCTGGCCGCATGACCACGGTGGAAGCTGCTGACACAGCACTACTTTTGCGCGCCGGGTCGTTGGCTGCGCCCATGGAAATTATTGAAGAACGCACCATTGGCCCAAGCCTCGGTGCTGAAAACATCGCCAAGGGCTTTAATAGCGTAACTTGGGGCTTTGTAGCAGTGACCATTTTTATGTGCGCGTATTACATGTTGTTTGGCATGATTT
>JBJOLD010000142.1:0-4715 GCA_046045765.1 Pseudomonadota bacterium
GTACATCGCTAGATGAACACAACCGCGCGGTTAATAAATACCAGCGCGGGCAATAGACGAGACAATATAGCGATGTCAGGAATCTTTATCAGTTTTGAAGGCATCGATGGGGCTGGCAAATCAACCCACATCGACCGGCTTGTTCGCGTATTTGAAGAGCAGGGCAGAGCAGTGACTTTGTCGCGTGAACCCGGCGGTACGCCTTTGGCAGAGCGCCTGCGCCAGATAGTGCTCAACGAACCTATGGATGCAATGACCGAGGCTCTGCTGGTGTTCGCGGCGAGACGTGACCACATTGTGCAAGTGATTGCTCCGGCCTTGGCGCGCGGTGATGTGGTGTTGTGCGATCGATTTACCGATGCCACATTTGCCTATCAGGGCGGCGGACGCGGGTTTGACTGGTTAATGCTGGCACAGTTAGAGCGGTGGGTGCAGGGCACACCGCTGTTGCAGCCCGATCTCACCATTTGGTTCGATTTACCACCTGCCGTGGCGGCGCAGCGCTTGGCTGGCGCACGCATACCCGACAAGTTTGAAGCTCAGCCACAGGAATTTTTCGAACAAGTGGCAAGTGGCTACGCCAAACGGTGCGTTGGTGAGCCAGCCCGATTTGCGCGCATTGCTGCGGACCAACTGCCAGAGCAGGTTTGGGTGGATGTGCACCACGCTGTGGTTACCAAAGGGTGGTTGGCTTGAGTCTCGCACCCTGGATTCACGCGCAAACGCGACAGCTGCTTAGTCAGCGTGGGCATGCCTGGCTACTACACGGCCCGTCTGGCTTGGGTCAATACAGCTTGGCTATGGCGTTGGCACAGGCGTGGCTTTGTGAACATCCCACGGCCGACGGTGCTTGTAAAGCTTGTGGCAGCTGTCACGCCATTGCGGTGCGCACCCATGCAGATTTATGTGTACTGATGCCTGAGACCACCATGTTGAATTTAGGCTGGCCGCTGAGCGAAAAAGCCCAATCTGATATCGACGACAAGAAGCGTAAAGCCAGCAAAGAAATTCGCGTCGACGCTATGCGCGATGCAGTGGAGTTTGCTCAACGTACCAGCGCCCGCGGTCGTGGCAAAGTTGTACTGGTGTTTCCGGCGGAACAAATGAACAACGTCACCGCCAACGCACTGCTCAAAACGTTGGAGGAGCCGCCAGGAGACGTGAAGTTTGTCTTGGCCAGTGAATCGGCGCATCAACTCCTTCCGACAATCCGCAGTCGTTGCCTTGGGCACACCATGGTTTGGCCGGAAAAAAAGCTCGCGGTTGATTGGCTCACCACCCAAGAAATTTCCGCCGCTCAAGCCGAGTTGTTGCTCAGTGCGGCCGGCGGTCGCCCTGACGATGCACTGGCGTACGCGGCTTCAGGGCGAAACCCGCAAGATTGGGCTGCTTTGCCCAAGGCAATGGCGCACGGTGATGTGAACTTTGTGCGCGAATGGACTTCAGCGCAACTGATTGACGGACTACAAAAGCTCTGCCACGACCTGCTTGCAAGGCAGACTGGAGCCTCGCCCCGTTTTTTTGACTCCAGTCGACTCAACTCTCCGGCGTCGCTTCATACGCTGACCCAGTGGAGCAAATCCCTTAGAACAGCCATGAAAACCATGGACCACCCGTTTAATACCGGGCTGATGCTAGAGACCCTAGTGAGCCAGGCCCAAAGAGCCCTAAACTCCAAACATTGAAAATTTATTTATGAGTACACCACCCAGCTCTTTACGTCCCAGCGTCATTCAGCTTTCTATCAAGGAGAAGGCCGCTTTGTATGCCGCCTATATTCCTGCGTTTACAGATGGGGGAGTGTTTATTCCAACCTCTAGAGATTACGCACTCGGTGATGATGTGTACGTATTACTCACTTTGCCAGAGGACGTACAACGGTTTCCTGTGGCAGGAAAAGTGGCTTGGATTACACCCGCAAAAGCAGCAGGGAGGCGCACACAGGGTGTTGGTATTAAGTTTCCCAAAGACGAAAAAACACAAGCATTGAAGCAAAAAATTGAAGAAATTTTGGGCCCACAACTGGCCTCTGACCGGCCAACGCAAACTATATAAGTGTTCACCGATTCGCATTGCCACCTCACCTATCCTGAGCTGGCTCAATCCATCAATGACATTCGCATTGCTATGGCACAAGCCCAAGTCAATCGCGCACTGTGTATTTGCACCACCTTAGAGGAGTTTGATGATGTTCACCAGATGGCCCTCGCATATGACAATTTTTGGGCGAGTGCGGGTGTCCATCCTGACAACGAAGGCGTCACAGAGCCGACTATTGAAGATTTGGTGGCACGCGGTGCTATGTCTAAAGTAGTCGCTATCGGTGAAACCGGCCTCGACTATTTTCGGCTTGGAGCGCGGTCCATTGCCGATATGGAATGGCAACGGAACCGATTTCGCATTCATATTCAAGCAGCGCGACAGCTACAAAAACCGTTAGTAATTCACACTCGAAATGCATCTATTGATACCTTGGCCATATTAAAGGAGCAGGGTGAGGATGGTTCTCAGGGTTCCGCAGGCGGTGTTTTTCACTGTTTTACAGAATCAAAAGCAGTTGCAAAGGCAGCTTTGGAACTGGGTTTTTATATTTCGTTTTCCGGAATATTGACGTTTAAAACTGCCCAAGATCTTCGCGATGTAGCCGCCTGGGTTCCACTAGATCGTATGCTGATAGAGACCGATAGCCCGTATTTGGCACCCGTACCTTACAGAGGAAAAACTAATAACCCATCGTACGTACCTGTTGTTGCACAACAGATCGCTAACCTTAGAGGCTGCTCCGTACAAGATATTGCAACCGCAACAAGCGCGAATTTTTCTGCTCTATTTAAGGGTGTTTTATGCTGAGATATTGCGTTAAGTTTGCGCTGTATCTTTATGTTTTCATTGGATATTCCATGTCATATGGAGGATCTTACGAAGATTTTTTCATAGCCATAAAACAAGATAACGCTGATGTTGTACGCAACTTGATACAACGAGGTTTTGATGCCAATACCGTAGATGCCAATGGACAGTTCCCAATTATTTTGGCACTAAGAGAACCCTCGTTAAAAGTAGTCAGTGCTTTGTTGGAAGATGCGTCATTGCAGATTGAAGTTCGTACTAAAAATGACGAAAGCCCTTTGATGCTAGCTGCCCTTAAAGGGCTAGCCCCCCAGTGCGAACAACTTATTGCACGTGGTGCAGATGTCAACAAACCGGGTTGGGCGCCATTGCACTATGCAGCCACCGGAGGGCACACGTTGGTAGTGCAAATGCTTTTAGACAATCATGCCTACATTGATGCTGCATCCCCAAACGGATCAACACCGTTGATGATGGCCGCCATGTATGGCACCACTTCAATAACGAAATTGCTTCTTGAAGCCGGTGCTGATCCCATGCTTAAAAATGACCTTGGATTGAGTGCAATTGACTTTGCCCTGCGTGCCAAAAAGCTAGATTCAGCTGACGTCATTGCCGCTTTCGTTCGGGGGCAAAAACCTTCTGGTGTTTGGTAAGCAGAGCTACGACTCCCAAGCTGGGCGCGGTAATCCGGGTCATGGCGGCACGTTTTACGGTTGGTTTTATTAACATTGCACTTCATACGATGTATAGGTCATAAAGACCCTCCAATATAGTGCAGATTCTGCATATGAAGATAAATGAAGACAGGTCTATCAGGGCGCGAAGCGGCATCCATGGCACGCAGCAACCTAGCTCGCGAAGGTGCGCGCTTGACGTTTTCAGACCTTGAACCCCGTTTGTCATGGGGTTGCACCCCATACCCCCCGCTCGTCATTGCATGACCCCCGGTGTTGGCATTAGCGTCGCAGAGGGCGCGCCAGCGCATCCCTCCCGCGCCGCTACTGCCCCCACGTGGTCCAACCACCTTGAAGCTGTTTTGGCCAGTGGATGAAGATCGTTGTCCGCTTGGTGTGACGCAATATCGTGCAGCAGTTCACAGGCAGCGCGTACCTCTTCCCAGCGTTCAAAGGTGCTCATAGGGCACCCCGAATCTGCCTACTTTGCCGGGCTCCTGCGGTACCAGTCCGCAAGTTTGGCGCGGTCTTTTTTCGTGGGATTGTGGCCAAGGACGGGCTTGGGTTCTGGAGGCACCCATGGCTTGGCGGTAAGGACAGGCTTATCCCAAGGACTGGCGGCAGGCTTGGCGGGCACTGGCGCAACGCTGGCGGCAGGGCTTGGGGCAGGGGGTTGAGGCTCAAGCTGTAGCGCAGTTGGGGCACTGGCAGGGGCAACTTCGGGGCGTTGTAAATACGCGTCAAGGGCGACGCCAATGAGCCCATTGAGGGAGATTCCGACCCGCTCGCAGTACGACTTAGCGACGGTTTCGATTTGGGGTGCGAGTCTGATTGTGAGGGCCATATTGGCGGTATGGTATCAGACTGATACCGGAGTGGCATCGTTATCGGTTGATGATCCCCGTGATTACCATGGGGGCGGTCGCTCAGCGCTGGTGCTGGCTGGAGTGACGATTCCGAAATGCATGGTTCACTGTAGGCCGGATGCTGGACAGGTGCAAGGCCTTTTTGGCGCTCATAGAGCACCCCAAAGGACTTGGCACGCAGAACCATCAACGACCACCAGGACGACTCATGGCCTTCAATGGTGCGGCCCTCAGGCGTGACCAGACAGCCGCGCGTGAAGTGCCAGCCTTGCCAAGACTTGCCCGGCAACTCCATGTAGCGCAGCAGACGCAGCAACTTGGT
>JBJOLD010000217.1:0-9938 GCA_046045765.1 Pseudomonadota bacterium
CCCACGATCACCTGCTTGGCACCAGACAGCGCATTAGCCGGCGACATAGCCAAACTGTCGTCTAGCGTGAATCGCAGCGGAAGGTCTTTGACCTGCTTGCGCAAGATGGCCAAAGGCATACGCCCACCCTGCGCTGCGCGCGCGAATACAAACACGGTGTCCTCGGGTTGCGCTTGTTGCGCCAAGGCACCGGATAGGCTGACCGTACCGCTGACACTGGCAACCGACGGTGTTACCGCCACGTCTTCGGCTGCTACCGGAGGAAGCCCTGCCAATTGGCGGGCTTCTTTAAGACCTGACTCCATTTGTTGCGTCAGCGGGTCATTGGCCGCACCTGTCTGCACTGCAATCTGCCAGTGTTTAACCGCCTGCTTGTAGTCCTTTTGGTCAAACGAATAGGTACCAGCCAGGAACAATGCCTTTGCATTGCGGGGGTCTAGTTTGAGCGCACGGTCTACCTGCTTCATGGGTTCACCATTCAGCTTACCGCCATTTTTTACTGCCAGCGAGTCGGCATAGTCTGCAAGCAACATGGCGTCGTCTTTGCGCAAGCCTATCGCCTTTTCATAGGCCGCCAGGGCCTCTGGATGCCGGCCCAATACGCTGTACGACCGCGCCAACATAGCCCAACCTTCTGCATCTTTAGGCTGCTCCTTCAAACGAGCAGACAACTTTTCGGTCATGGCGGCAATTTGGTCAAAGCTTGTGGTGTGCGGTGCATTACCCTCTGTTGAGTCTGTTGCTGCGGGATCGGTCGAAGTAACCCCATTGGCGCTCGCCAGGGCAGGAGATCCCTTCCACCAATATCCGGCACCAGCAATGGCAATTACGGCAATCGCAAGGCCCAACAGCATAGTGTTAGCGGGCTTAGCTTCAGAAGATTTGGTCGCAGCGGGCACTGTTTGTGCGGTAGGTCCCGCAAGAACCACCTGCACAATGCGTTGCTCCAAAACAGCTTTAGCCTCAGCATATGGAGTCTGCTGGATCACTCCATTTTCAAAGAGGTCTTGAAGGTTTTTGAGCTGACTTTTAAGTTGGGCAATGGTGTCTGTCATAGGGGTATCTAAATACTGTTTCATGAATGATGAGGATCTTGGGCGACGTCGACGTCGTCTACGTCAAATTGATCATCGGGTAGCCGGCTTCGTCTACGCAACACCAGCACCAAGGCCAACAAGCCGCCTACCGCCATGGCACTTGGCCCAACCCAGAGTAATACCGTGGTAGCGTTAAATGGTGGCCGGTAGAGTACAAAATCGCCATACCGCGCTGTCATGTACTGCGTGATCTGTTGGTCGCTTTGTCCGCTGGCCAACATCTCCCGGACCTGCTGCCTAAGGTCTACGGCCAACGCTGCGTGCGAGTCGGCAATGGTTTGGTTTTGACACACAAGGCACCGCAACTCGCTGGCAAGTTGCATCATCCTAGCCTCTAGCACTGGATCATCGGAAGCAGGTGCAGCCTCAGTGGCACTTGCAGAGCAAACAAGCAGCGCCAAGCAAATTCCAATCATCCACTTAGCCATTGAGTTTCCTTACCAAGGGTTCAATTTGTGTCCGAATAACATCCGGTGTGATGGGGCCGATGTGCTTGAATCGCACAATGCCGTCACGGTCCATGATGAAGGTTTCAGGAACGCCATAGACACCAAAATCAATGCCTATGCGCCCCTCTTGGTCGAACAGCGATGCGTCATAAGGATCGCCAAAATTTCTTAACCACTTCAAACCCGCCAAGCGATCGTCTTTGTAGTTCAGGCCATAAATAGGCAATAGCTTCTTGCGAGAGAACTCCAATAAAAGCGGGTGCTCGTCCCGACAAGCCACGCACCATGAAGCCCAGACGTTAAGCATCCACACCTTGCCCAACATGTCATCACGTCTGATGCGCACCGCCGCGTTGTCTAGGCGGGTTAAATCGAACACCGGCGACGGCTTGCCGATGAGCGGCGAAGGCACTTCTTTAGGATCTAACTTGAGCCCAGCACCCAGAAAAAAAACCAACGCAACCAAAACCACCAGTGGTATGAAAAACCGCAGTGACTTCATAGCGTGACCTCACCGGCGGTAACGCCGCTGGGGCTTGCGGCCACATTTTTGCGGCGATAGCGCCTATCTGTAACAGCGAGCAGTCCGCCAAACGCCATCAACAGGCACCCGCCCCAAATCCAATCGATAAACGGCTTGACGTAAACGCGCACAATCCATGCGCCGTCCTCGACAGGTTCGCCCAATGAGACGTACAAATCACGCGTCACACCAGCATCAATAGCCGCTTCTGTCATGGGGTTTTGTTGCACCCGATACACCCGCTTTTCGGGGTACATCGTGGCCACAGCTTTTCCGTCTCGCGTGACCTGCATTTGACCGCGCACTGCCGAATAGTTAGGCCCCGGAACTTCCCTTATGCCCATAAACGTAAACGTGTAGCCGCGTACGGATGTGCTGTCCCCGATGTGCATCTTGACGTCCGTTTCTAGCTCATAGGTCTTCACCATGACCACGCCAAAGCAAAATGCTGCCACCCCGAGATGGGCAACCATCATCCCAATCAGTGCCCGTGGAATTTGCCGCAGTTTGCGCGGCGCATCGCTCCACAGACCTCCTTGAGGTCGGATGCGCTCCACCAAATCCGTAGCCACTGAGGCCACGATCCAGTAGGCCATCAACAGCCCTACCGTAGCCACCCACCGAATCTCTCCTGCAAGCCATCCAGTGGCAATCGACGCAATGATCGACACCACAGCAGCCCATTTAAGGCGGGACGCCAGTGTTGGCAAGGCAGCTTCTTTCCAGCGCACCAGCGGCCCCACACCCATCAGAAAAATAGTCGGTGCCATGAGAGGCATAAAAACAGCATCAAAGTACGGTGGCCCCACAGAAATCTTACCCAGCCCCAGCGCGTCCAAGAACAACGGATACAGCGTGCCAAGTAAAACAGCCGCCGCCGCTACTAAAAACATAACGTTGTTTGCAAGCAAGGTAGTTTCCTTGGACAGCAGCGCAAACCGGGCACCCAGCCCGACAGTGGGCGCACGCCACGCATAAAGTGAGAAAGAAGAACCCACAGTGATGGACAGAAATACCAGAATGAACAACCCACGCCGAGGGTCGGTAGCAAAGGCGTGCACAGAAGACAGCACACCTGAGCGCACAAGAAAAGTACCGAGCAACGAGAACGAAAATGCCAGTATGGCCAACAGCACCGTCCACGACTTGAAACTACTGCGCTTCTCTGTGACAGCCAAGGAGTGAATGAGCGCCGTACCCAAAAGCCATGGCATGAGGGAAGCGTTTTCTACAGGGTCCCAAAACCACCACCCGCCCCAGCCCAATTCGTAATAGGCCCAGGAACTACCCATCGCAATGCCGATGGTCAAAAACATCCATGCAACCGTAGTCCAAGGTCGCGTCCAACGTGCCCAAGTCGCATCCAAATTACCGCCAATGAGCGCCGCTATGGCAAATGCAAATGCCACGGAAAAACCTACATAACCCATATAAAGCATGGGCGGGTGCGTGACCATGCCAGGATCTTGCAGCAAAGGATTCAAGTCACGCCCATCCAACGGGGCGGGAAACAGGCGATCAAATGGATTTGAAGTTATCAGCATGAACAGCAAAAAGCCCACGCTGATCATCCCCATAACCGCCAATATGCGGGCAAGTACAGGCAAGGGCAGATGCTTGCTAAAGCGCGCAACTGCCACCATCCACACACACAGCATTTGAACCCATAACAACAGCGAACCTTCATGCCCCCCCCAAACCCCGGCAATCCGATATTCCAGTGGAAGCGCGGTGTTCGAGTTAGACGCTACATACAGCACTGAAAAATCGTGCCGCACAAATGACGCAACCAAGCACGCAAACGCCAACGCAACGAGCACAAACAAGGCGTAAGCACTGGGACGGGCCAATGCCATCCAATCCTCGCGACCACGCGTTGCACCCGCCATTGGCAACACGCTCATGACCAGAGCAACGCCCAACGCCACCCACAACAAAAAATGTCCAATTTCGGGAATCATGTTCACTTACCAGTTACGACCGACGTAGCGGTCTTTTGATTACTTTTTGCTGCGTTTTTCAAAGCCTCTGCCGCCTCAGGAGGCATATAGTTTTCGTCATGCTTTGCCAAGACCTCTTTGGCCTCAAACACGCCGTCACGCAATTGCCCCTGAGCCACCACGCCCTTACCTTCTTTGAAGAGGTCAGGCAATATTCCAGCGTATCGAACAGCGACAACTTGAGCGGTATCGGTGACCTGAAAATTAACATTCACTCCATCGCGCTTGACGCTACCCGCCACCACCAGACCACCCAAGCGAAAGGTTCGCCCTGCTGGGGCTTCTCTGGAAGCGATTTGCGAAGGCGAATAAAAGAAAACCAAGTTGCTTTGAAATGCGCTCAAGACCAGTGCAACCACCACACCCAAGACAGACACCACACCCAAAGCAATGGCAATGCGTTTGTGACGAGGTTTCATTTCAATATTCCTCTTCTTTTGCTGCTTGCACTTTTGCCAAGGCCTTCGTATGCCTGCGTGCAACCAAGACGGGTTCACCAAGCATCCAAATAAGCACGACTGCATAGGAACCCCATACGTAAAGTCCGTATCCACCCATGGCTAAAAAATCACCTGTATTACCCCAATTCATATTGCATCTCCAGTACCAACTCTCGTAACCAAAGACGCTGTCCAACCCGCGTCTTGCTCGCGTTCAAGAACGATGGCACGCGCCCTGACAAACACGACGGCAAAGGCATAAGCCCAAAATGCAATCGTCATCAGCAGCATTGCTGTCAGCATGGTGCTGGCCATTTTGGGTGCTGCTGTCATGCTGATAGTGGCCCCTTGGTGCAGGGTGTTCCACCACCGCACAGAGAAGTAAATGACGGGTACGTTGATAGCACCAATCAATGCCAATAAAGCACCCGCTTGGTCAGCACGACGTGTGTCGTCAATAGCCTCGACCAGGGCCATATACCCAAGGTACAAAAACAAGAGGATTAACTCCGAAGTCAATCTTGCATCCCACACCCACCAAGTACCCCAAGTGGGCTTACCCCAAAAAGCCCCCGTCCACAATGCGAGAACCGTAAACATGGCTCCCGTAGGGGCGATCGCTCTGGCTACCATGAATGCTAGACGTGCGTTAAATGCCCAACCAACAACTGCCCAAAAGGCCATTACGAGGTACAGCACCATGGACATCCAGGCCGCTGGCACATGAACAAATATGATTCTGTAAGCATCCCCTTGCGTGGCATCCGTCGGGGCGACGAAGAAGCCAACATACAGCCCCGCCAGCGCAAATGCGATCGCAAAGGCGTACAACCAAGGCACGGTTAGGCCAGTCAACCGGTAAAACTGAGATGGTGCTGAAAAGGTGAATAATCGCGGCATTTTTTTCATATAGATATCCGCAGTGCGGCGGCAGTAGCAACAGGCGCGCCAAGTAGCGCCAACAATAGCAATGCACCCAATAAGTACAAATGTCCGAGGGGCGACAAGCCCATATCCAAAGCAGATACAGCACCCGCTCCGAATATGAGCACCGGTATACACAGTGGTAATACCAACAACAAAATGAGCAGGGCTCCATTGCGCAGTCCCAACGTCAACGCAGCACCAACACCCCCCATCAAACTCAGCACAGGAGTACCCAGGACCAAGGTCAATGCCAATATTCCGATGGATGCAACTGGCATGTCGAACAACAAGCCCAATGCAGGAGCTGCCAACAGCAAAGGAATACCCGTCATGCACCAGTGCGCTAATGCCTTTGCCAGGGCAATGCCCATCGGAAACTGATCAGCCAGCAGCATTTGCTCCAACGAACCATCTGCAAAGTCAGTGCCATACATCGTATGCAAAGACAGCAGGGCAGACACCAGTGCACACACCCAGACAATGCCAGGCGCAATTTGCCGTAGTGTGCTGCTCTCGGGTCCCACACCCAATGGGAACAAACTGCACGCCACGACAAAAAATACTACGGGCAGCAGCGCCTCGGTAGGGCGCCTTCTCGCGATACGCAAATCACGTTGCACCAATGCAATGAAGCTTGCTGTTTTCATGCCAAACCCAGCTTGCAAAAATCCAGCGCTCGCAAAGGAAAAGCGCCTGACTCGACAGAAATATGGCTCGTTAACAAGACACTTCCGCCACGCTGCGTGTGTTCGCTGATCAACCGGTACAACACCTCCATGCCTTGGGAGTCCAAGGCTTCAAAAGGCTCATCCAAAACCCACAACACGGACTCTTTCTTCAAGGCCAGTCGCGACAGCGCCACACGCCGACGCTGTCCTTGCGAGAGGGTTTTCACAATTTGATGGCAGCGCTGATGAATCGAGAACTGGCGCATTGCTTCTAGGGCAGCCACTTTGTCGACGGCATGATCGTCTAACTGCAATAAAAACTGCAATGACTCCATTGCCGTCAAATCCTCGTTGAGTGCGTTGGTGTGCCCCACATACACTGGAGCAGTCGAATTCAAAGAGTTTGGATTGGTATTGACGACCCTACCTTCGTCGGCGTGGGCCAGACCCACAAGCAACCGCAGCAAACTGGTCTTACCCGCACCATTGGGCCCACGAAGCCAAACGCATTCCCCGGTCCTCACTTTAAAACTCAATGCTCGGAACAACCATGCATTGGCGCGTCTGTACCCCAATTTTTCAACGCTCAAAAAAAATTGGGCTCTCTGGTCAGAAATCAAAGCGTCCGCCTAAGTAGTAAAACATTCGCTCAGAGTACTCAGTACGTGTAGGGCCCTTGGTGTCAGAGATTTCCAGCGAAAGCTCAGTTTCAATTGAAACTTGTTTAACCACCCGATAAGAAATTCGCATGCCAGGTGATACGCGGACGGTCTTATCGCCCAGATTGGTGGTTTGCGTGTAATAGCGAACGGAGGGCTCCACCCGCAAGTTTTCACCCACACCCGTTAAGTTGTTATAAGACAGTAGCGTGCCGTTGTATGTTGGTCCAGATAAGAAATTGACGCTGAAAATATGTGTGTCCAACGTGGAGTACAGGTTAGTTCCAATGAGTTGTAACCCTAAGCTCCAGAGGTCACCGGTACTTGCTTGGCCGAGAGGCAAAATCACAGCAACGGGTTTAATTGCATCTACATTGGTGTAATTTGCGGTAGCGCCCGTTTGCCAATTAGAAGCAATGGGCGTGGTGAATCCAAGCATAGCCTGCGACTGAAACGAAGTAACTCCATTGACCTGATCTCGCAGTAAATCAATCGGTGTGGTTCCCAGCAGCTCTTGGATGCTTTTGGCTGGAACGGCCAGATTTGGGTCTTGGAAAAAGAGAATATTACCCAACGCACGCACAGGAGTGGAGCGACGATCCAACATGAAGTTGACCTGCGTAGTGTCTGGGAACTGCCATGAACCCTGTAAGGACGCAATATTGAGTCCTTGCAACATTTGGTCGTAATCTAGTTGGCCTGACAGGGCTACACCTTCATTGAAATAGCGCAGTTCAGTGCCCAACGCGCGGCGGTCCACTTCGCTGTCGATCATTTGCTGGTTGACGTAGGCACTCCCGCTCATATGCGGCGTGAGTGCCTCTGCATCTACCCATGCACCATAAAAATTGCGGCGTGTATCGAGCAGTGCATCGGTTGGCACTCCATAGACTGCGTTGGCCTTCCATTTCGGCGCAAATACATAGCTGGCTTGTGCGCCATCAAAGCGATAAAGAACACCCCCCCCAGTGGGCGACTGACGTCCAGCGCGAATGCCCACGCCATTCGCAAGCGAGCGGTGATCAAAATACAGGGCCGACAATCGATTTTTATCCGGCCTGTTGGGCATCATGTCGGATGTGAACGTGTCGCGAAAAACAAAGCGTTGATCCACCTCGGCATCGCGATAGCGCCAATTTAAGTCCACATTGGTTTGCACCTGCTTCTGGTCTTGGCCGGAAAGATTGCTCTCAGACTGCAAGACAGGCAAACCACTCAGCGGCGAATCTACAAAGTCTTGCGAGCGTGTTTGAGACTGACCACCATAATAGAAAGTAGAGATGGAGCCGCTAACGACCGCCTCCGGCTGCCCAGTGATGCGTCCTTTTGCAACGACTCCGACAACTTCTTGCGGCAGGTTGGCCAAAAACTGGCGCGCCCGGTCGCTGTCAACACCTTCAGGGTAGAGTTTCAAAAAAGTTTCAAACTCACCGCGTGCTTTTTGGTTGTCACCCGCTTTGAGTCTGGCTATTGCAATTTGCTCTTGGGCACTGCGCGACAGCGCATTGGGCGGCAAGTTCAGCAATGTATCCAACGCAATGATCGCGTCACTGTAGTCACCACGATCATTGGCAGCATCTGCAGTAGCCATCAATTTAGCAGCCGCAGCTGTTACTTCTGATGACTGATTTGCAACAATTGCTGGTGCCTCAGTGGTGGCACTAGCAGAAGTCAAGCCTGCAGCCACCACAGATGAATTGGGGAACCGGCTTAGCAACAGGCGCTGCGCTTTTTCAGCATCTGCCAGAGTCGAAAAATAGCCTAAATTGGTGTCGTACAGCACTTTTCCATCAGCAATTCGCCTGGAGGTAAACACCTCACTGCCCTGCAACTGCGCTGGTATAGCTGCAGCCAGCTGGACAGCAGGGTCCGTGGAGCTTTGCAAAATAACTAAAAATTGCTTGCTATTTAAAGGGGCGTTTAGTTGCGGCTTGTCCTGAACCAGCTTGGCCCCAATGCCCTCAAAAACGATTTCCAAAACCTCACGCGATGGCCCAGCACGCACCACAAATTTAGTGGGTGTACTCAATCGGATCAGTAATTTACGCAGATTTAGGTTGTCGCGTGCTACAGATTCATCCGTCACCACCATCTCTGGCAAGCCGTTGTTTGCGGACACCCGTCGCTCTCCAGATACCGTAGACACCATATCGGCATTGGGTGTGATGTTGTAAAAAACCTGGACCAAGTCTCCCGACTTGGCCATCACCGAGCGCTGAAGTTGGACGGG
The DNA here is from genome assembly GCA_046045765.1 of Pseudomonadota bacterium. Classification (GTDB taxonomy): domain Bacteria; phylum Pseudomonadota; class Gammaproteobacteria; order Burkholderiales; family Burkholderiaceae_C; genus Allorhodoferax. Next base: position 8,994 of record JBJOLD010000217.1, read on the forward strand.
CGTTACAAACCGAATTTGTGCAACGGCGTGTTCGCCTTCACGTTTGAATTCAATGTCTTCTATGAGCTGCGCATGCGCAACAGAAGACAGCATCACTTGTGCCGTAACAACTGCGGGCCAGAATAAATTTTTGGTGTTCATGAAGAAAAAGCGATAAATATCAATCGGGTGCGGATCTGCTCAATTCCACTTGGAATATGCAGTCCCCTTGTTACCTAGTGGCCTGTGACAACCCGACTCGGAGCAATCTGTTTTGCCTGGCTTATTGTGCGAAAGACTCATCCGTGTCATGTTGCCCAGGTAGGCGGTGCCCGTCGCGTGGCAGGCTTTGCATGAACCCGCCCCCCCGCCCTGCGAGCTGTTGTGTTCCATACGCATCGAGAGCCAACTAGTGGTGCTGCTATGGCAAGCCTTGCAGTCCATAGAGGCACCATTGAGCAACTGCGCTTCAGGAATATGGTTTGCAGGCTTTGCCAACGCACCTTGCTTACCTGCAGAAAGGTAGCCTCCGTTATGACACGACTTGCATGTGCCCGTAGCGACTACGGAATGGTTCATGGTGACCGCTGTAGCAAAACTAATTTGCGACCGATGGCACGAGTCACATTTGGCAGTACCTGCAGGAACAGGAATATGCGTGGCCGGTTTAGAAACAGCGCTTGTAGTGCCGTTGTGGCATGTGTCACATGTTCCGGTTCCAACCGCGTTGGCGACAGCATGCGTGTACTGCACACTCAGCCAGCTTGCGGTAGACCGGTGACAACTCTCACAATTGCCGGTGACTCCTGAATGTGTTGGCGTTGCTGGTTTACCAGTCAGGCCATACGACCCAGTTAGATGGCACGTCGCGCATTGCGTTGCAACAGAAACACTAGCGTGAAATCTGCCCGGGTTCCACGCCGCATAACCTGATTTGTGACAGGTGTCGCAATTGGTAATAGCAAC